>NZ_DATCNW010000067.1:0-34978 GCF_036565025.1 Pengzhenrongella sp. | reverse complement strand
CCAGACGCACACATTCTTCCCAAAAGCCCGGCACCGAAGCCTGCCGAGCCCGCGCGCAGGCTTGGGCAGTCCGGTTTTGGGAAGATTTGGCTCGCCCAGTGCACACATCCTTCCCAAAACTGGCCCCCGAGGTCCCCCGAGCGGGGATCCTCCTCTGGATCCCGCCTGCGTGGACCTTAAGTTACGTCCATTGCGGGAAGCCCTGGCACGCATCTCTGGCGCCCGCGCGCGCGTCCTCGCCTCGAACTGAGCTTCGGCCGAAACGACTGGGCCGCCTCGGGCGAGCCTGATTGGTGCTCCAGGAACAGTTCTGCGGCAAGTTCGACAACGAACCGGCAGCGACCGTGCCAACGCAATCCATTCGCGGTAAAACTAGTAGATGCCCAACGAGCATCGAGAAGTCGAAGCGAATTACGACGCGGACCCAGCCTTTGAGCTGCCGAGCCTGACCGAACTCATCGCAGGCGACCCAGGCGAGGTGTCGCCACCACGCGACGTCGACCACGTGGATGAAGAGGTCGTGCGCGAGCGATTGGGCTCGACATACTTCGACACTGCCGACCTTCGCCTCGCCGCCGCGGACGTAACGTTGAAACGCAGCACCGGGGGCGCCGACACCGGCTGGCAATTGATCGTCAAGGCGGGAGACGGCGCGAACCCGGATGCCCGCCTCGAGCTCGGTCGGGCCGCACGCACCGTGCCAGCACCATTGCGGAACATGGTGCTGGCGCGAAGCAGGGGTGCCGCGCTCGTTCCGGTAGCCCGGATCGAGACCCAGCGGACATCGCGCCGTCTCGTCCAGCGCACGGGCAAGGTGCTCGCGGAGGTAACGGACGACTTGATCAGCGCGCACCGCCTATTGACACCGGAGAGCTCCAAGGAGCCGTCGAGTATCACGACCGCGTGGCGCAAGATTCACGTCCGCGTCGTCGAGGGCGATCGCGCCCTCCTCGGGGTCGTGGATGCTCGGTTGCGCAAAGCAGGCCTTGCCACGAGCGACAACGCCTCGAACCTGGACCAATTCCTCGACTCCTTGACCGATGATGCGAACGTCCCGGGACAGGGCAGGAGGAAGGACTTGTCGGTGAAGTCGTCCGCCTCGGCCGTGGTCGTCGCCCACCTCCGCGAGCAGGCTGAAGAACTGCGGAACCAGGACCTGCTCGTTCGACTGGACGCACCCGAAGGCGTTCACAAAATGCGCGTTGCTTCCCGGCGACTGCGAAGCGCGCTCACTACCTTCAAGCCGATCTTCGTTGATGACACCATCGGTCCGCTGCGCGATGAGCTCAAGTGGCTCGCGGGCGAGCTTGGCGCAGCCCGCGACGCGGAGGTCATGCACGAGCGACTCCGCCGAGGAATCGAGGCGGAAAACGCAGACGAACTGCTCGGCGCAGTCACGCAGGACATGGATACGCAGATGGAGCTGGCTTACCGGCAGGCCCACGATCGCGTGCTCGCCGACCTCGACAGCTCGCGTTACCGCACCCTCCTGACAGCCCTGGACGAACTCGTCGACAGTCCCCCATCGACGAAGAAGGCCGACCGACCAGCCAGGAAAGCCCTCCCACCACTTGTCGCCCGCAGCTATGCGAAGGTTCGCCACCTGATGGACAAGGCGGACGCCCGGCCGGGAGGCGCCAAACGCGAAGAGTTGCTGCACGAAGCACGAAAAGCTTCCAAGCGAGCCCGGTACGCCGCAGAGTCGGTGAGCAGCGCATTCGGCAAGCCCGCCACCGCGTTCGCCGCCGTGATGGAAGGCATGCAAGAGGAATTAGGGGAGCACCGGGACTCCGTCGTCACGCGTCAGCGATTGCTAGAACTTGCCCGTGAGGCGCCCCACTCTGGCACGGCGTTCACCTATGGGCGCCTGCACGCGCTCGAAGAAGCCCGAGGAAAGCAGATCCGACGGCACTTCCTGAGGGCGTGGAAGTCGGCGCGCAAGAAGTCCGTGCATCGCTGGCTCACGTGACATAACTGGGGTCCGCGTTCAACGTCGAGCGGAGCACTGGAGCCCAGAACGTCTGGGTCCTGAACGACCCGAGCGTTGTCCAGGGAGCTGGGCAGTTCAATGTCCAGCGGGCCGTTCAGCTGCTCGCAAAGGCAGCGTCCCCGCGTACACCCAGACGGCGACGAGGTCGACCGGCCTGGGCACCGGCCGCCACCGCCGGGACGGCCTGGACGGGCGGTACCTGGCGCGGCTCGGTGTGGGCCGGTGCGCCGGAGAGAGACGGTTGACCGGCCGGATACGATTTCGGGGCAAGGGGACTGATCGCTTGGGGCCGTCAATGGGTGGAAGCGTCGTCCGCAGTTTGCGTCGCGCGCGCCCGGGCCTTCGACTCCTCGCCTGCGTCATCTGCTTCGGCCTGGCCGGGCTGATCTGGTCGCTGCCGCGGCTGCGGATTGGTCGTTTGCGTCGGGCCGCGAGCTGCCGAACCTGCGCGGCCCATCAGCGGGTTCGCAACGTTGCGGTGTTCGCGGTGGCGACGCTCCTCATCGCGGGATCCCTAGGGCGGATTCAGACCTTGATCGCCCCCCAGATCCCGTGCCAAGCCCACGTCACTGCCGGCGGCACCAGCCGTCCGCAACCCATGCTCAACATCGCGCCTCCCGTGCCGTGGCGGATCATCCGAAGTGTCCTGGTGGCCCCGGTCAGTGGGGTCGGAGTTCTCGCCGGGTTGGCGCTGGGCATGGAGTCGTGCTCTGGACCGCCCCTGTTGGTGATGTCCTGGCTTCCACCCCGCACCAGTGGCGGCGGGTCAACGCTCGGAGACGTGTTCGTGGCGTGGATGCCTCCCCGTGATCCGACGCGGGGTGCCCTCAGTGTGAACGGCTACGGCGTCGCTAATCAGGGCCCTTACCCGAACCACGGACCGAACATCACCCAGGTCCGCGTCGACGAGGCCGGGCTCGGCGAACACGAGTCCCGGCACGTGGACCAGTGGGCCCTGGGGTCGTTCTTCGCCGGACCGTTTGCGTTTCCGCTCGCGTACGTCACCGATGGGACGTTCTTTCCCGGCTCCCGGAACCATTTCGAGCGCGACGCCGGCCTGTCGCGCGGCGGATACGCGCCGGTCCACGACAACTGGCCCGCCCCGCTGTGGCCGCGTGCCGCGGGAGTCATCGCCATCGCCGCGCTGATCTTGCGACGCCGAGCGCGCTGGCTCGCCCGCGTCGTGTTCAGCGGTCGCTCGCAGGTCAGCGCGCACTCGCCAGGTCACTGCCGGATCCACACCAAAGGCTGGCGACCCCGGCCGCCGGACGGCAGCGACTGACCGGCACGACGTCCGGCTGGGTGCTCAGCCCTTCGTGGCGCCGAGGGTCAGGCCGGACACGACCTGCTTCTGCAGCGCGAAGAAGACGATCAGGGTCGGGAGCACCGCGATCACCGAACCGGCGGACAGCAGGTTGAAGTCGGCCACCACTGACGGAAGACGCTCGCGCCGTCGACGTCGGCCGCCTCGTAGATCTGGGCCGGGATGGTCTTCATGTAGTTGCTCAGCACGAACGCGCAGAACCCCGTCTGGAACGCGACGTTGATCGCGATCAGGCCCACCGCGGGCGCGACGAGCACCTCAACAACGCTCGGGCCGGCGGAGCTCAGGACGAGAGCAGCAGCACCAGGGTGATCACCACGCCGAGCGCCGCGAGCGGGATGGCTGCGAGCGTGCCGAGCAGGGCCACGAAGGTGACCCGGAGGTCGTCGCGCAGGTAGGGCGCGTTGACGACTCCGCCGGCGGCGCGCACGCCGGCGCGCTGGGCCGCCTCGATCCGCGGAAAGTAGCGCGCCGTCCGCAGCGCGCCCTCCGCCAAGGCGCCGTTGAGCGTGTCGAGCTCCTCTTGCGGAGGACCGCCGCTCGAAGGTCGCGCACCGTAGGTCACGAGCGACGTCCCGTTCGCCGAGATCGTCCGGTGCAGCTCGAGGCCCTGGGTCTGTGCCTGGAGCCGCTCGCGGCGCACCGCGAGGACGACCACCGGGACGGCGAGGAAACCCGCCAGCACGAGCGGCACCCAGGCGCTCCCGCCGGTGCCCGTCAGCCCCAGGAGGAGCCCGAAAAGCGCAAACACGCCGATCTCCGCCGCGGCCCAGCGCAGTAGCAGCTCGCCGGGCCGACGTGCGACCCGGACGAGGGTGGGCACCACCTGGTTGAGGAAGTCGCCGATCGCGGTCATGCGGATCAGGCTTGCACGCCTCGCTCTCAGAGGGTCAATTGCTCGCTTTGGGCGAACACGTGCCGGGTCACGACCCCGACCCGGTCAGCTCTTCGTGGCGCGTCGCGGCGAGCGAGGCCAGCAGAGCCAGGCCGTCGGCCGCGGCGGTCCCGGGCGCGGAACGTCTCCGAGCGCGTGGACAGCTCACCGACGAGGTTGGACAGCAGCTTGTCGTACGGGTTGCGACCGGCGGCCGCGTGCAGGACGGCGCCGCAGTCGTGAGTCACCTTGTCCCAGTCCGGGTAGAAGTCCCGCCCGGCGGGGTCGAGGAACGCGAACCGCGCCGAGTTCGGCGCGGTGTCGGTGTGCTGGGCGTACCGGTACACCGGTGCGTGCAGCTCCCGGGAGAGCGCGTTCGCCGCGAGAATATCCATCCGGGTGTCGCGCACGTAGGCCGGTGTCGTCGCCATCGAGTCGATCAGTCGCTCGGGATGATCAGTGAGCTGATCGGGTGCGACGTCCACCGGATCGAGGCGACCGACACGAACCCGGACGCCTACGACGCCACGGTGGCCCGCAACTCCCGCGAGCAGAACACCGATGCGCGACCGGCGATTGCGAACCCGCTCTCCTCGATCGAGCAGTACGACACGGTGCTGCTTGGCAGCCCGATCTGGAACAGTCGAGCGCCGATGATCATGTCGACCTTCACCGAGGCCCACGACTTCACCGGCACAACGGTGCACCCGTTCGTCACCCACGCCATGAGCGGGCTCGGCACGAGGGCGGCTGGTACGTCGAGAACGGCGCCGGCGCTCACGTCGCGTGCGCCGCCATCGGGTAGTCGACGAAGGCGAAGCGGTTACCGCGGGGCGACCAGCTGTTCACGTTGAGCGTGCCCTGGCCGCCGAACAGCTCGATTCGGCGCACCGGGGCGTCCCAGTCGTCTCCCTCGACGAGGCAGATCTGGACAGGCAGGTCGGCGGGGTGGCCGATCGTGCCGGGCGGGTAGCTCAGGTACGTCGCGTACGTCGTGGTCGGCGACAGGTGCGGGAACCAGTCGACGCGCCCGTCGTGGGTCAGTCGTTCCACCCCCGTCCCGTCGGGACGGGTGCGTGCGATCTGGGCGTGGCCGGGGGCGTGGGTGAACATCTCGGTGTTGAAGTAGACCCAACGCCCGTCGGGCGAGAACTCGGGCCCGTCGTCGGGACGCGGCGACGAGGTCAGCGCGCGGTCACCGGTCCCATCGACACCGACCAGGCGCAGGTCGGCGTGCGCCCACCAGTCCTCGCCCTCGGGGACGAGTGCTGCGTAGGCGAGGGTGGTCGCGTCCGGGCTGACACCGTGCAGGAAGTGCATTCGCCCGTCGTCGGCGGTGACCCGGCGAGGGACGCCGCCGGCACGCGGGACGGCCCACAGGTGCCAGTCGTTCGCGGACGCGAAGATGGTCGTGCCGTCTGGCGAGAGCACGTGGTCGTTGTTGACGGGCGGCAGCCCGGGGGCGTCGATGGGCACCAGCGGGCCGCCGTCCGCGGGGAGTTCCCACAGCCGCCCGTCGCCGTTGAGCACCAGTCGGTCGTCGGTGTCCCAGTTGGGCGCCTCGAGCAGCAGGTCGTCGCCCTCCCACACCGTCAGGCAGGATCCGTCCAGGTCGGCGACGCGCACGCGGCAGCGCTGTCCGGGCGCGAGCGCGCGGTCCGGTGGGGCCGCGGGGAACGTCGCGGCGCTCACGCCGGCACCTCCTGCACGGCCGGCTCGCGGCGGGTCGCGGCGGCGTCGGGCACATCGGTGCGCCATCCGGTCGGCAGCAGTTGGGCGGGCTCGACCCGGCTGGTGACCTCCACCGCGGTTCCGGTGGCGACCGAGCGCTCGGTGGCCACGAGGGCCTCGAGCACGTGCAGCGCGAGCCGGCCGTCCGTGCGCCAGGACCCCGAACGCACCGCGTCGGAGACCCTCGCCGCGATAGGCCGGCGACGTGAAGACCCAGCGGCACCTTGCGTCGACATCGCGACGCCGGCCACGCTCGTGCTCCGCAGCACGACCGGTCCACCACGGGATGTCCAGGCCGGCCGGTGAAGGCCGACCTGGACGTCGAGATCAGCGGAGGTCGAAGCGGTCGAGATTCATGACCTTGTTCCACGCGGCGACGAAGTCGCGAACGAACTTCGGTTGCGCGTCGTCGGCCGCGTAGACCTCCGCGAGCGCACGGAGCTGGGAGTTCGACCCGAAAACGAGGTCAGCGCGGCTGCCGGTCCACGTGAGCTCGCCCGTGACGACGTCGCGGGCCTCGAAGGTCTCCTGAGACTCGGACGTCGCCTGCCAGGTCGTGCCCTGGTCGAGCAGGTTCACGAAGAAGTCGTTGGTCAACGACTCGGGCCGTGTGGTGAGCACGCCGAGCTCGGACTGCTGAGCGTTCGCGTTCAGCACCCGGAGGCCACCGACGAGGACCGTCATTTCCGGGGCGGTCAGCGTCAGCAGGTTCGCCCGGTCGATCATCAGGTGCTCAGCCGGGAGCCGGTGGTCGTTGGCGAGGTAGTTGCGGAACCCGTCCGCGGTCGGCTCGAGCACCGCGAAGGCCCCCACGTCGGTCTGGTCCGCAGACGCGTCCGTACGTCCGGGCGCGAAGGGAACCCGGACGTCGTTCCCGGCGCGCTTCGCCGCCCGCTCGATGGCTGTGCAACCTCCCAGCACGATCAGGTCGGCAAGGGAGACCTGTTTCCCGCCGGCCTGGGAGCCGTTGAACCCCTGCTGGATCTCCTCCAGGGTCGACAGCACCTTCGCCAAATCGGCCGGGTCGTTGGCTTCCCACCCGTTCTGCGGCTCAAGACGAATACGCGCACCGTTGGCGCCGCCGCGCTTGTCGGAGCCGCGGAACGTCGACGCCGAGCCCCACGCGGTCGAGACCAGCTGGGAGACGGAGAGACCCGAGGCGAGGATCATCGCCTTCAGGGTCGCGATCTCGTCGGCCCCGACCAGCTCGTGCGTGACCTCAGGCACCGGGTCCTGCCACAACAGCGACTCCTGGGGAACCTCCGGTCCGAGGTACCGCGAGATCGGTCCCATGTCGCGGTGCGTCAGCTTGAACCACGCCCGCGCGAAGGCATCCGCGAACTCGCCCGGGTTCGCGAGGAAGCGGCGCGAGATCGGCTCGTAGATCGGGTCCATCCGCAGGGCGAGGTCCGTCGTGAGCATCACCGGGGCGTGCGTCTTGCCCGGATCGTGGGGATCCGGCACGGCGTTCTTCGCGGCGGGGTCCGTCGGCACCCACTGCCACGCTCCGGCAGGGCTCTTCGTCAGGTCCCACTCGTAGCCGAAGAGGGTCTCGAGGAAGTTGTTGTCCCACGTGGTGGGGGTGGAGTTCCAGGCGCCCTCCAGCCCGCTGGTGATGGTGTCGTCACCGCTGCCGGTGCCGAAGCTGTTCTTCCAGCCGAGCCCCATGTCCTGGAGCGCGCCGGCCTCGGGCTCGGGGCCCACGTGCTTGTCGGGATCGCTCGCGCCGTGGGTCTTGCCGAACGTGTGGCCGCCGGCGATGAGCGCCACGGTCTCCTCATCGTTCATCGCCATGCGAGCGAACGTCTCGCGGATGTCCTTCGCTGCGGCGAGCGCGCTCGGGTTGCCGTTCGGCCCCTCCGGGTTCACATAGATGAGGCCCATCTGAACGGCACCGAGGGGCTTCTCGAGGTCCCGGTCACCGGTGTAGCGCTCGTCTCCGAGCCATTCGGCCTCGGAACCCCAGTTGATCTCCTCTGGCTCCCAGACATCCGCTCGCCCGCCGGCGAACCCGAACGTGGCAAAGCCCATCGACTCCAACGCGCAGTTTCCGGCGAGGACCATCAGGTCAGCCCAGGAGATCTTCTGACCGTACTTCGCCTTGACCGGCCAGAGCAGCCTGCGGGCCTTGTCCAGGTTCGCGTTGTCGGGCCAACTGTTAAGCGGCGCGAACCGCTGCATGCCGGACCCCGCGCCACCACGACCGTCGCTGATGCGGTAGGTGCCGGCGCTGTGCCACGCCATCCGGATGAAGAGCGGACCGTAGTGGCCGTAGTCGGCCGGCCACCAGTCCTGCGACGACGTCATCAGCTCGATGAGGTCCTTCTTCACGGCCGTGAGGTCGAGGGCGTTGAACTCCTCGGCGTAGTCGAACTCCACGCCCAGGGGATCGGACTTGGCGGAGTTCTGGTGGAGCGCGCTCACGTTCAGCCGATTCGGCCACCAGTCCCGGTTCGACGTGCCTTGGGGGTCTCGGTCGGTCACTCCCGCGACCGGGCACCTCGCGTCGCGCTCCTCGTTCATCTCACCGACGACTGCATCAGGCCTGTCAGGCATGGGGAATCCTTCCGTCTTCAGGGGGAGTTCGCAGAACGTGGTGCGGTCGAGCACTCCGGGCACAGCCCCCAGTAGATGACTTCGGCCTCGTCGATCGCGAAGCCGTGGTCGTCGTTCGGGGTCAGGCAGGGGGCGGCGCCGAGGGCGCAATCGACGTCGGACACCGAACCGCACGACCGGCACACGACGTGGTGGTGGTTGTCCCCGACCCGCGATTCGTAGCGCGCCACGGAGCCGGACGGCTGGATGCGCCGCACCAGACCCGCGGTTGTCAGGACACGCAGCACGTCGTACACCGCCTGATGGGACACCGAGGCGATTTCGCCGCGCACGACGGCGATGATCGAGTCCGTGTCGGCGTGCGGATGCCCGTACACCGCGGTCAGCACCGCCACCCGTGGGCGCGTCACACGCAGCGCGGCCCCGCGCAACAACTGCTCGACGTCCGGAGTACTCGGCACCAGCCGGAGTATGTCCCATCTTCTGGAATCAATCAAGAAACCAGGCGGACCGCCAACCTCGACGTCAGGCGCACCGCCCACCTCGACGTCAGGCGCACCGGCCGACCCTGGCCCGGGCCGGCCCGGGCTCCGAGGCGACCACAGATCCGCTCACTATGATCGCGCCATGCCGTTGGTCCCCGCACTGGGCCTTGATGCCCTCGACCGCGTTGCCTCTGCGACGTGAGGCGCCCTCGCGGGCGGGCGCGATTGGTGGCGGTCGTCGCGGTGGTGGTGGCGGCGGTTGCGATCATCGCAAGCGTGTCGGGATCGACCCCCGCCATCGCCGCCCGCGCGCAGTTCGTCACGGGCACGCCGGAGTCCGGCGCGCCCGTCCGGCTGGACACCACCACCTACCTTCCGGCGAAGACGCCCGCGCCGGCGATCCTGCTGGCGCACGGGTTCGGCGGGACGAAGCGGGACCTCGCCTCGCAGGCGCGCTCCCTCGCCCAGCGCGGCTACGTCGTCCTGACCTACACCGCACGGGGCTTCGGCCGCTCGGGTGGGCTGATCCATCTCGACGCACCGGCGTACGAGGTCGCCGACGCCAGCCTGCTGACCTCCTACCTCGCGACGCTCCCCCAGGTGACGAAGGACGACCCCGGTGATCCGCGGGTCGCGGTCGCGGGCTCGTCCTACGGCGGCGCCCTGGCCCTGCTGCTTGGCGCCGACGACCACCGCGTGGATGCGGTCGCCGCCGACATCACCTGGAACGATCTGGCCCAGGCGCTCTTCCCGAATGCCGCCGGCGGCCAGCCCGGGGTGTTCAAGAAGCTGTGGGCCGGCGAGCTGTTCGGCTCCGCGCTGAAGGAAACCGGCGGGGCGTGCGGGCGGTTCGACCCGGCCCTGTGCGCGGCCTACCAGCGCGCGGCCAGCGCCGGCGAGCCCAACCCGGCGATCCTGGCACTGCTGAAGGCCTCCAGCCCGGCCCGCGTGCTCACCCAGATCAAGGCCCCGACCCTGCTCAGCCAGGGCGAGCAGGACTCGCTGTTCCCCCTCGGCCAGGCGGACGCCAACGCTCGCGGGATCGCCGCCGGCGGCACCCGCGTGAAGATGATCTGGCGAACCGGCGGCCACGACGGCGCAACCTCGACGTCGGACCAGGTGGGGTACCTCGACGACTGGTTCGCCCCGGTGCTGCTCCACCGCGGCCGGGCGGACACGTCCTTCGACGTCGCGGTCCCCGGCGCCGGGATCTCCTCGGCCACGGGTCAGAACGTGGCCCAGAGCCTGCGGGTCGACCGCGGCTACCCCGGCGCGTCGACGCAGCCGATCGCCGTCGTCGGCGGTGCCCAGACGGTCAACGCGCCCGCCGGGGGGAACCCCGCCGCGGTCACCGCCGTCCCGGGCCTGGGCGACCTGCTCGGCGCCGGCGCCCAGGGCATCAGCGCGACCCCGGGCCAGGTCGCGACCTTCACCTCCAGGCCGCTCCCGAGCAGCCTCCTCGTGGCGGGGTCCTCCACGGTCGCGCTGCGGGTCACGGCACACGGGGCCACCGACGCGACCCTGTTCGCGTCCCTGCACGACGTCGCCCCGGACGGCACCGACACCCTGCCCGAGGGGCTCGTCGCGCCGATCCGGCTCACCGGGCTCACCCCCGGGGTGCCCAGGACCGTGCGCGTCGCGCTGCCCGGCGTCGTGCGGGACCTGCCCGCCGGGCATCGCCTCGCCCTCGAGGTCGGGACCACCGACCTGGCCTATGCGCTGCCGAGCTCGCCGCGCAGCTACTCGATCGCCCTGGTCGGAACGTCGGTGTCGGTCGCCAGCGTCGACGGGCAGGTCGTGCGGGCCGGCACACCCTGGAGCTGGCTGATCGCGGGGCTGGGCGCCATGGCGCTCCTGATCGCCGGCGCGCTGCTCGCGGCGGGCCGGCGCGGACGGCGTCGGCGGCGGGCCGTGGTGGCCGAGCTGTCCGGCACGCCCGTGGCCATCGAGGGCCTCGTCAAGGAGTACGGCGACGGCTACCGGGCGGTGGACGGCGTGAGCTTCCGCGTCGAGCGCGGCCAGGTCGTCGGGCTGCTCGGCCCCAACGGCGCGGGTAAGACCACCGCGCTGCGGGTGCTGATGGGACTGATCCAACCGACGTCGGGCAGCGTGCACGTGTTCGGCGAGCTGGTCGAGGCCGGCGCCCCGGTGCTCTCCCGGATCGGGTCCTTCATCGAGGGCCCAGGCCTTCTGCCGCACCTGTCCGGGCGGGACAACCTCCGGCTGTTCTGGGCCGCGACCGGCCGCCCACCGCAGGACTCCGAGCTCGAGACCGCCCTGGAGATCGCCGGCCTGGGCGACTCGCTCGAGCGCCGGGTGCGGACCTACAGCCAGGGCATGCGCCAAAGGCTTGCGATCGCCCAGGCCATGCTCGGGCTGCCCGAGCTCCTGGTGCTTGACGAGCCGACCAACGGCCTGGACCCGCTGCAGATCGCCGAGATGCGCGAGGTGCTGCGCAGCTATGCCGCGACCGGGCGGACCGTCGTGATCTCCAGCCACCTGCTGGCCGAGGTCGAGCAGACCTGCAGCCACGTCGTGATGATGCACAAGGGCCGACTCGTCGCGGTCGGGTCGGTGGCCGAGATCGCCGGCGCGGGCGCGACCCAGCTGGCGGTGGCCGACCCGGAGGCCGCGCGGGAGATCCTGGCCGCCGCCGGGGTCGACTCCCGGACCGTGCCGGCGCGCCGGTCGCTGGAAGACATCTTCATCGAAATGGTAGGGGCGGATCAATGACGCAATCCCCCACGGACCCCGGTCCGCAGGGACGCCCCGCCCCGACCAGGCGCGGGGCCCACGACCTGCTGACGGACCTGGCCGAGGTGCGCGACACCGGCTTCCGGCCCGAGCGCACCCTGCGCGTGCGGGTGGAGTTCGTGCGCCAGATGCGCCGACGGCGCACCCAGATCGCCGGGCTCGTCCTGCTGGTGCTTCCGGTGATCATCGCGCTGGCCTTCCATGTCAGCTCGGCAACCGGCGACGGCGGCTCGGGCCGGCAGGGCGGTGGCGGGGGCGGGGGTGGCTCGGCGCTCGTCACGCTGGCCACCACGGGAGCCACCAACTTCGCGCTGTTCACCGAGTTCGCCTCGGCCGGCTTCCTGCTCGTCGTGATGGTCGCCCTGTTCTGCGGCGACACCGTGGCCAGCGAGGCCAGCTGGTCCTCGCTGCGCTACCTGCTGGCGATCCCCGTGCCGCGCGCGCGGCTGCTGCGCCAGAAGCTGATCGTCGCCCTCAGTTTCACCGTCGGCGTGAACCTGCTCCTGCCGGCGTGGTCGTACCTGGTCGGCGGGGTGTCCTTCGGCTGGGCGCCCGGGCAGTCACCACTGGGAGGGACGTTCACGACCGGCACCGCGCTCACGCGGCTGCTCATCGTCGTGGGCTACTCCTGCGTCCAGTCGCTCCTGGTCGCGGCGCTCGCGTTCCTGCTCAGCGTGCTCACCGACGCACCGCTCGGCGCCGTCGGCGGGGCGGTGATGCTCGTTGTCGTGTCCAACATTCTGGACTCGATCACCGCCCTGGACCCCTACCGGCACTTCCTGCCCACCCACTTCCAGTACTCATGGCTGGACGCGCTCGGGCCGAGCGTCGTGTGGGACGACATGATGCGCGGCACCGGGCTGGCGCTCGTGTACTCCGCGGTGTTCTTCGCGCTCGCCTGGTGGCGGTTCCAGCGCAAGGACATCGTGAGTTGAGCGGACTCCGGAGCACGAATGGGAACGATCTGCGCGACAGACGATCCAAACCTTCCCAAAACCGCGGCCTCAGGTTGGCGCCCTCCAGCGCTCGCCTCCGGGCCCCGGACGGGGGCCTCAGGCCACCGACACCCGCCCAGAGTCCTGGACATCCTCGTGCGCGTCCCGTGCGGCCACGAGCACGTCGGTGATCTGCACCCCGATCAGCTCGTGCCGTTCGAGCAGGGCCTCGCGCAGCGCCTCGACGAGGTACCGGTGCCGCGATAGCAGCCCGAACACGCTCTCGTGCGCGTCGTCGAGCACCTTCTCGAGCTGGATCCGGGCCGCCGGGTCGCCGAGCACCGACGTCACCAGGTCCTGCCCCGTCGCCATGAACGACACGAGCGAGCCGGTCATCCCCGCGGCTCCGACCATCTGCGCGGCCGTGCGCGTCGCCGCGGCGAGGTCGCTCGCCGGCCCGGTCGAGGTCTGCCCGATGAACAGCTCCTCGGCCACCAGCCCGCCCATCGCGATCTGCACCAGCGCGCGAAGGTCGTGGGCCGACTGCGTGTAGACCTCCTCGCACTGGCCGTGCGCGAGCAGCCCGAGGGTCCCGCCGCGCTTGACGATCGTGAGCACCTCCAGGGTGCGGTTCGGCGCGACCAGCCAGGCGACGACGGCGTGCCCGGCCTCGTGGGTGGCGATCAGAGTCTGCTCCGCGGAGGTGTACGCGACAGGCTGTCCGATGCCGACCATCTCGGTGATGCGGGCGTGCTCGATGTCCTCGAACGACATCTGTGCGGCGCCGCGGCGCAAGGCGTTGACCAGCGCCTCGTCGAGCAGGTGCTCGATCATCACCGGCGTCCAGTCGTTCGTCGCGGCCGCGACCCGGTCCCGCAGCTTCGGGTCGTCGAGCTCGACGTCGTGCGCGCGCTTGGCGAGGAAGTGGTCCACCAGCGCGCGGCGGCCGTGCACGTCCGGCGTCGAGAACGTCAGGCGCCGGTCGAACCGGCCGGGGCGCAGCAGGGCGGGGTCGAGGAAGTCGGCGCGGTTGGTCGCCGCGATCAGCAGGATCGGTGCGCGGACGGGCTTGCTCTGCTTGATCTGCCGGTCGGCGGACAGAAAGAGGTTCACCCTCGCGATGAGGGCGTTGCCGAACTTCGCCAGACCCGCGGGCTGGTCGAAGGACTGCATCTGGACCAGCAGCTCGTTGACCACGCCGCCCGTCCCCTCGCTGATCACAGCGTTGCGGATCACTCCGCGCATGCCGCCGTGCCACCGCGGAGACGGGCCCGCCGAACCCAGCCACGCGTCGTCGTCGGCGCCCGAGACCCCGCCGCGACTCATCGCGATCGCGTCGATCTCCTCGATGAAGCCGATCGCCCCTCCCTCGGCCCTGGCGGCCTTGCGCAGCGCGGTGAAGTACGCACGGATCTTCTTGGCGGTCGCGCCGTAGTACATCGACTGGAACGACGTTGCCGACACGAACAGGAACGGCACGCCCGCCTCGGCGGCCATCGCCTTCGCGGTGAGCGTCTTGCCGGTCCCGGGCAGTCCCTCGAACAGAAGCCCGCGCCGCGCCGTCCCGCCCATCTGGTCCGCGAACCGGCGGTGGGTCTGGAACAGGTCGATCGAGCGACGCACGTCCTCCTTGATCGGATCGATGCCGACGACGTCGTCGAGCGTCACGTCGACCTGCTCCGGCCGGTACGTCAGGTGCGGCGACCGGCCGGTCAGCACCTGCGAGCCCACGAGCATCGCGAGCAGCGCAGCGAAGAACAGCGCGGGAGCGACGACGAGCGGGTCGACCGGCGGCATGGCGGGGACAGCCGAGTGCCCAGTGAGCATCGTGACGATGAAGTACGCCTCGATCGCGATGACGACGGCGGCCAGGCGGTAGACCCGGCGGCGCCGCATGCGCTCGCGGTCGAGGGCGATGTCATGCAGGGAAGTGCGGATCGGGGCGGCGGCGGCATCGCGCACGGGCGGGCCTTTCCCGTGCGTGGTGCCGGCGGCGGGCCGGCGGGTCGGCGAAGACGCCACCATCGACCATACGGGCAAAAGGGACACCTGGGATGTACACGATCGGGTCTTGATGTTTGCGGCAGACGGGTGATCTCCGGGACTTGCGGCCACGCAACCCCGAGGGTTCCGGTTCGTTCTAGGCTGCTCCTGCCCGTGCGGCCCGGCTCGAGAGGCGTACTTCACCGATGAACCCGCTGAACGTCCGGATCAGACTTCTGCTCTCCAGCGCGCTGATGCTCTTCCTCGAACTGGCTCTGATCAGGTGGACGGCGTCGAACATCGTCCACCTCGGTTACTTCTCGAACTTCGTCCTGCTGGGCTCGTTCCTCGGGATCGGGGTCGGATTCCTGCGCACCGCCCAGACGAAGCGCGCGCCCCTGTACTTCCCTGCCGCCCTCGCCTCGCTGGTCACCGCGGTCCTGCTCTTCCCGATCACCGTGGATCGCACCGGGTCGGACGTCATCTTCTTCACCTCGCTGCAGACCTCGGGCCCCCCGGCGTGGGTGGCCCTGCCCCTGGTGTTCATCGGGGTAGCGGCGATCATGGCGGGCCCCGGCGAGCTTGTCGGCCGGTGCTTCATGGAGCTCCCCAGGCTCGAGTCCTACCGCCTGGACCTGCTCGGGAGCCTCCTGGGTATCGGCTCCTTCACGCTGCTCTCGTTCCTGCGCGCGCCGTCGGTGGCGTGGGGAATCATCGTGTCGTTGCTGATCATCGCCCTGCTGGGCACGCTCCGGCGCGCCCTGGTGGTCGGGTTGCCGATCGTCGTGATCGTCACCATGCTCGCCATCGAGTCGATGGGCACCGGCGTCAGTTGGTCGCCGTACTACAAGATCTCCACGGCGCAGACGTCGGTCAAATCCAAGCCAGTCCTGACCGTGTCGGTCAACGGCGTGCCCCACCAGGCCGCGATGGACGCCGAGACGAAGGCCAAGCTAGAGCCGCAGTACGGCCTGCCGTACGAGCGGATGGGCCGGAAGTCACCCGGCCGGGTGCTGATCGTCGGGGCCGGTACCGGCACCGACGTCGCCCTGGCGCTCTCGCGGGGCGCGACCCGCGTGGACGCGGTCGAGATCGACCCCCGCCTGGCCCAGATCGGCGCGCAGCGCCACCCCGACCGGCCCTACGCCGATCCGCGGGTGTTCGTCCACATCGATGACGGCCGCGCCTTCCTGGAGCGCAGCAACGCCCGGTTCGACACCATCATCTTCGCCCTGCCCGACTCGCTCACCCTGGTCGCGGGTGCGAGCTCGCTCCGCCTGGAGAGCTACCTCTTCACGGTCGAGGCGATGCAGTCGGTGCGCTCGCACCTCGCGCCCGGCGGCGCGTTCTCCATGTACAACTTCTACCGCGAGGGCTGGCTCATCGGCCGGCTCGCCAACACGGTCTCGGAGGCCTTCGGCCACCAGCCGTGCGTCGACATGACCGGAAAGGCGCAGGCGGTCATCACCGCCGGACTGACCTCCGCGGACCAGCGATGCACCACGCAGGTCATCCCGGCAGGCCCCGCGCCCTCCACGGACGACCACCCGTTCGTCTACCTGTTGGCGCACTCGATCCCCGGCTTCTACCTGCTGACCCTCGGGGGCATCCTGCTCCTCAGCCTGCTCACGGTCCGAGTCGCCGGCGGCCCGCTGCGGCGGATGCGCCCCTACCGTGACCTCTTCCTGCTCGGCGCGGCTTTCATGCTGCTGGAGACCAGGAGCATCACGGAGTTCGCCCTGCTCTTCGGGACCACCTGGGTCGTCAACGCCGTCGTCTTCACCGGGGTCCTCCTGGTGGTCCTGCTGGCCGTCGAAGTGACCCGGCGTTGGCAGCGGCCGCCACCGTTGCGCCTGGTCTACGCGATGCTGGCCGGATCGCTTGTCCTCAGCGCGGTCGTGCAACCCGGGCTCCTGCTCGGGCTCCCGGTCCTGCCCCGTGGGCTGATCGCCGTGATCCTGGCGTTCCTGCCGATCTTCTTCGCGAACCTCGTCTTCGCGCGGCGCTTCACCACGACACCCGACGCGACGTCGTCGTTCGGGGCCAACCTGTTGGGCGCGATGATCGGTGGCTGCCTCGAGTACACCTCGCTCATCGTCGGTTATCAGGCGCTGCTCATCGTCGCGGGGCTGCTGTACGTCGGGGCGTTCATGCTGATGCCGAAGTCCGACGCCCTGGCCCGGCCGGTCAGGGCGTAGGCCGGCGGAAAAGGCCCCGGCCGTCGAGGATGCGCACCTCGCCGCCGTGCTCGCTCTTGAGGTCGCTGAGTGGGCCGCGATCGGGTGGTGAGACTCTCTCAGCCGGCTCTCAGCGTTCGTGAGGCACTATGGGGGCAACCGAAAGGTGGCCGATGCTTTCGCATAAGCAGGTGTTAGGAATAGGTCGCGTCGTCAAGGTGGCCGCTCGCATGCGCGGCGGCGGAACCGCGCTGCCCGGATTGGTCGTGGAGCGGCTCGACCCGCTCTTTCTGGCGAGGGTCCTCGGCGATCTTCCCGAGGGCGTGATCGTGATCACCGGGACCAACGGAAAGACGACGACAACCAAGATCGTGGTCGAGCTCCTTCGCGCGTCCGGTCTGCGGGTCGTGACCAACAAGACGGGCAGCAACTTTACCCGCGGAATCATCGCGGGTCTGCTCGGCGATCTCGATCAACACGGGAGGCTCGACGCCGACATCGCCGTCCTGGAGCTCGACGAGGCGCATGCGATGCATTTTATTGAGCATATCGCGCCACGCTATTCCTTGCTTCTGAACGTGATGCGCGATCAACTCGACCGCTATGGCGAGATCGATCACACTGCCGAGCTCCTGGAGAGAGTTGCCCTCGCCACGAGCGACGGCGTCGTGCTCAACCGGGACGACGCGCTGGTGCGCTCCATTGCCGACAAGCTGTCCCCGGCCGTGAATCTGCGGTATTTCGGCTTCCGCAAATCCATGAAGAAATCCTTCCTCAGCGACCACGATCTGTACGGCACCAGCGACGTGGCGCCCGGGTCCGTCCCGGGCGTTCATGGCACCGATGTCATCCTGGCCGGCCTCGAGGAGAAGACCGCCACCTTCGCCTACGGCGACGAGGCGCAGGAGCCGGTGACGCTCCGGATCGACGGGATCCACAACGTGCTCAATGCCACGGCGGCGCTGAGTCTCGTGCGGATGGTTCTCGGGCCCCGGGCGGACGAGGCCCTCCTGATGAGGACGCTCAGCACGGTCGGCCCGGCATTCGGTCGGGGCGAGTCGATCGACGTCAACGGCTATCCGCTCGAGATCGTCCTGGTGAAGAATCCGGCCGGCTTCCGGCTCGCCCTCAACTCCTACGCCGGGGACGACGCTGTCACGATGATCGCCATCAACGACAGTTACGTCGACGGCCGCGACGTCTCCTGGCTGTGGGACGTGGACTTCGAAAGTCTCTGGGACGTCTCGGTCGTCAGCGGTGTGCGGGCGTACGACATGGCGGTGCGCCTGCAGTACGACAACATCGAGGTCGCCCGCGTCGAGCCGTCGCTGCCCAAGGCGCTCGAGGGCCTCCTGCGGGAATCGGGCCCGCGGCGCATCTTCTGCACGTACACCGCGATGATGACGCTGCGGGGAATCCTGCAGTCACGATTCGGATTGGCGAGCATCGAGTGAGCGCTGGGCCCACAAGACCGCCGCTGAAGATCGTGCACCTCTACCCGGAGCAGATGAACATGTACGGGGATTGGGGGAACGTCCTCGCGATCCGGCGGCGCGCCGAATGGTTTGGCTACGCACCCGAGGTCGTGGCGCACCATCCCGGTCGGCCATTCCCGACCGGGGCCGACATCGTGATCGGTGGCGGTGGTCAGGATTCCGGGCAGCACAAGGTGCACGCCGATCTCATGGCCATCCGCGACGACCTTCGTTCGCTGGCCGAGGTCAATGCGCCCATGCTCATGGTGTGCGGGCTCTACCAGCTCTTCGGACACTTTTTCGAGACGTCGGAGGGTGATCGCCTCGAGGGCATCGGGCTCTTCGACGCCGAGACCCACGGCGGGCCGGAGCGACTCATCGGAAATGTCGTCACCGACACGCCTTTTGGCGAGCTGATCGGGTACGAGAACCACAGCGGCCTGACCATTCTCGGTGCCGGCCAGACCGCCCTCGGACG
Source organism: Pengzhenrongella sp. (assembly GCF_036565025.1). Taxonomy (NCBI): domain Bacteria; kingdom Bacillati; phylum Actinomycetota; class Actinomycetes; order Micrococcales; genus Pengzhenrongella; species Pengzhenrongella sp. The sequence continues at coordinate 16,216 of NZ_DATCNW010000067.1, read as the reverse complement.
GGTGATCAAGGGGTCCGGGAACAATGGTCAAGACCGGACCGAGGGCGCGGTCTATCGATCCGTTTACGGCACCTATCTCCACGGGTCTTTGCTCCCCAAGAACCCGCGGTTCGCGGACGCCCTCCTCGAGGCGGCCGCCCTTTACCGCCACGGTTCCTTCCACTCCACACCGATCGATGACCAGTTCGCCGAGCAGGCCCGGCTGGTGGCCAAGAAGCGCCCCCGCTGAGCTCAGCGCAGGGTCCCGTAGAAGAGCTGGTCCGCCCGGAGGTAGCGGTCCGCGGGGTTCTGCATGTTCGGCAGGAGGTTCGCAGGCGTACCGGGTCCGGGCCCTGGCGCGGGTACCGATGACCGGGCGACCCGCGGACGCGGCTCAGCCCAGGTAGATACCGGCCCCGACGAGAACCACCCAGGTGCCCGCCGCGACCAGGAGGAAGCGGTCGGACGTGACGAGCCGTTCGGGCTCCTCGCCGTGCCCCGTGGCGACGAGCATCGAGTAGCGCATCAGCAGGGCGAGGAAGGGCAGCACGGACGCGGCGATGACCGGCTTGACCATGTCGCGCCCGGTGACCTGAAAGGCCCACAGGGCGTAGCTGAGGAACGTGCCGGTGAGGGACATCGTGAGGACCTGCTGCAGCCAGGCGGCCGGATAGGCGTCCAGGGTCGCCCGGGAATGGCCGCCCGCCTCGTTGCGGGCCTGCTCGGCTGCGCGCTTCGCGGTGACGAGGAACAGCGAGCCGAACAGGGCCACGAGGAGGAACCAGTTAGAGAGCCGCACCCCGGTGGCGGCCCCGCCCGCTGCCGCGCGCAGCAGGAAGCCGGCCGAGACGGCAAGGATGTCCAGGATCGGCCGGTGCTTGAGGCGCCAGCTGTACAGGGCCGTCAGCGCGAGGTAGGTGGCGACGAGCGCGGTGAAGGCCCACCCCAGGATCAGTCCCGTCCCGAGGCTGGCCACCGCGCACAGCGCGCCGGTGAGCTTTGCGGTGCGCGGCGTGATGAGCCCCGCGGGGACCGGCCGGCGGGACTTGACCGGGTGCCGGCGGTCGGCGTCGACGTCGAGCGCGTCATTGATGAAGTAGGTCGCGATCGCCGCCAGTGTGAAGGACGCGAAGGCGAGCAGCGAGGCGAGGGCCGACGCGGCGTGCAGCAGCGTTCCCGCGGCGGCCGGGGCCGCCAGGACGAGCACGTTCTTCAACCACTGCCGGGGGCGGGCCGTGACCAGGAACGGCGCGACGGCGCCCCACCGCGAGGACCGTCGGCCGACCGAGGGCAGACCGGGAGCGGCGGGCCCGGCGCCGGAGCCCGGGGCGGGTTCGCGCCCGGCGGCGTGTCGTTTGTTCAGGAGCGACATGGTTCACCGCACCGTGACGTAGAAGAAGTCCCGCTGGTCGGGGGCGAGGTAGCGATCCGCAGCCCGTTGCATGTTCGGCAGGAGCTTGGTCGGCGTGACCGTCGCGCCGTGCGGCGTCCAGGACGAGAACGAGACCATGGCCGAGTGGATGTCCAACTCCATCCCGCGCACGACCCCCGCGTCGACCATCGCGGTCGTGATCGCCTTGAGGGTCAGGTTGACCCCGCCGACGTAGACGAGGTTCCCGCCGGCGTCGACCCCCACGGCGGAGCGCCAGGTGTACTGGAACTGGTTCTTGGTGTTCCCCCAGCGCTGCTTCTGGTTCGCGGTCAGACCGGGGGCCGGGCGGCCATGGTCCACGATCAGGGCGAGGTTCTGGCGGACGGCGGCCACGTGGGAAGTCATCCGGACATCCCGGCCCCACTGCCCGACCGTCGCGACACCCGAGTCGTTGATCACGAGGGAAGCCTGCCCGTCACGCAGCGGCTTCGCGGTCCGTCCCGCCAGGTACAGGCCGCCCCGGGCCCCGCTGAGCTTCCACCCGGAGTTGAAGGTGGCCGCAAGGGTGGGGACTTCGCTCGGCGTCACCCGGGCGTCGCCGGGCCATCCCCCGCCGCTCGGCTCCCTGGTCCCAGCCATGAAATGGGTGCGCGTGTCGGCCGCCCGGATCCACGACACCCCCGCCACGACGCTCGGGTGCGCGCGGTCGGGTCGGACGAACGACGTGTACAGGGCGGGTGTGCCCTTCGCGTCGAGCCTGCCCGGCACCCACACGCCCTCACCGGCCACTCCCTTCCTGGGATGGCCCGTCAGCACCGGGAGCCGGGTGGGCGGAGCCATCGCCGCGGTGCGGGCCGAGGCCCGCCCGGCAGGCTTCGCAGCCGGCAGCGCGGCGGGGTCCGGGACCGATCCCTGCGGCGAATTCGTTGTGTAGTACCAGTTCTCGACGCGGTCGATCAGCGGGCTCCCGCCGTGGTCGCGGACCCACTCCACCGAGCGCATCTGCACGCTGGCGCTGCCCGGGTAGGCGAGGGCCTTGGCGTAGGAGATCCCGGGCACGACGAGCAGCAGGGCCACGACGCCGGCGGCGATCGTCGCCCGGCGCAGCCTGCGCGAGCGCCGGCTGCGAGCCACCGGTGCCGGTGGGCCGACCGCGGGGGTCGCGTCCGCGAGCTCGTCGGTGACCGGAGAGTTCGACTGGGAAGGGGGCACGAACGTTCTCCTCATACCGGCAGGCGCCGGAAGATGGGCCGGGGAACGTGGCGCAGCGCGGTCATGACCCACCGCATCGCGGAGGGCGCCCAGACCGTGAGCCGGCCGGCCCGCAGGCCCGCCACGATGATCTCGGCGACCTGGTCGGGGGTCTGGGACAACGGGGCGGCGCTCAGCCCGGCGGTCATCCTGGAGCGGACGAAACCGGGGCGCACGACGAGCACATGCACGCCGTCGTCGGCGACCGCGTCGCCCAGTCCGGTGTAGAAGGCATCCATGCCGGCCTTGGTGGAGCCGTACGCGAAGTTGGACCTGCGGGGCCGCTCGCCCGCCACCGAGGACATCGCGATGATGGTGCCGTGCCCCTGGGCGCGCATCCGCTCGGCGACCAGGACGCCGCAGCCAACCGCCGCGGTGTAGTTGACCTGCACGAGATCCAGCGCGGCGTCGAGGTCGCGCCAGGCGCGCTCCTGGTCGCCGAGCAGGCCGAAGGCGACCATGACGACGTCGACGTCGCCGCCCTGCTCGAACGCGGAGGCGATCGCGCCCTCATAGGAGTCCCGCTCGGTGGCCTCGAAGTCCAGCTCGTCGACGTCGAGGCCGGCGGCCCGCAGGTCCGCGGCCGCGTCGGCCCGGCGATCGCTCTTGCGCGCGGCGAGGGTGACCCGCACCCCGCGGCGCTCCCGGGTCATCCTCCGGACGGTCGCGAGGGCAATCTCCGAGGTCCCTCCGAGGATGAGGATCCGTTGCACATTACCGATCGCGTCCTTCACAGTCCGAGCCTCCTGGCCAGATCCGAGGTGAAAACTCCGTGGGGGTCCGCCGCCCGTTTGATCTCGCGCCACTGATCCAGGCGGGGGTACATGTGCGCGATCGCGGAGGCCGGCAGCCGCGAGTCCTTCGCGAGGTACTCGCGCCCCCCGGCGGCCAGCACCTCCTCGTCCAGGCGGTCGAGCAGGCCCCCGAGCACGGCCGCGCCGATCGGCACGTCCAGGGCGAGGGTCCAGCCGGGCGTCGGGAAGGAGAGGTGACCGCCGCTGGGCTGCCCGAATCGCTTCAGCACGGCGAGGAACGAGGCCTGCCCTGCCTCGCCGAGCATCCGGACGCAGCGCCGCAGGGTGTCCTCGGCGCCGAACGGCACGACGAACTGGTACTGCAGGAAGCCCCGCCGACCGTAGATCCGGTTCCAGCGCCCCACCCCGTCCAGCGGGTGGAAAAAGGCCGCGATGCTCTGGACCTCCCCGCGGCGTTCGGCGGGGGCCTTGCGGAACCAGACCTCGTTGAACGCAGCCACGGTCGACCGGTTGAGCAGTCCGCTGGGAAAGATCGCGGGCGCGACGGCCAGCTGACGGGGCCTGAAGTCCAGGGCGTGATCCCGCAGCCGTCGCGGCAGGCTCCCGCGCGGGGCGGACGAACCCCGGGTGAGGACCGAGCGACCCAGGGCGGAACCGCCGGCCAGGCAGTCGATCCAGGCCACCGAGTAGGTGTACCGGTCGTCGCCCTCGGTCATGCGGCCCATGAGGTCGTCGAGGTTCGCGCACCGCTCGGTGTCCACCAGGGCGTAGGCCGACTCGACCCGCTTCATCCGGAGCGTCGCGCGCAGCACCAGGCCGGTCAGGCCCATCCCACCGACGGTCGCCCAGAACAGCTCCGACTCCGGGGTGAGGCGGCGGACCGAGCCGTCTGCGAGCAGCAGGTCCAGCGAGACGACGTGGCTCCCGAAGCTGCCGTCCACGTGATGGTTCTTCCCGTGGATGTCGGCCGCGATCGCCCCGCCGACCGTCACCTGGCGCGTTCCCGGGGTCACGGGCACGAACAGGCCCATGGGGAGCAGCAGCCGCATGAGCTCGTCGAGGCTCGCGCCGGCCTCGACCTCGACCAGTGCCGTCTCGGTGTCCACCGAGAGCACCCGGTGACGGGCCGTCATGTCCACCACGACCCCGCCCCCGTTCTGCGCGGCATCCCCGTAGCTGCGACCGAGCCCGCGAGCCAGCACGCCTCGCCCCCCGGCGGCTTGGACCACCCGGGCGAGGTCGCCGTCGTCGCCGGCGGGGTGCAGCGTGGCCACGCTCGGGTTGGTCATGCCCCAGCCACGCAACGAGCGACGGTCATCCACGAAATTCCTCCTCAACGGGGCCCGGCAGGCCGATGTGACGCGCACCCGGGCCCGGCGTCGGGGACGCGAGGGCAGGCGCGGCCGACTCACCAATCTTCCCCACACCATGCACCCCGGGCGCTGAGAACATGCTGAGAGACGCGATTCTCACCCCCAGGAGCGGGCGCGAGGCGACGAGGTCTGACCAGGTAGTCGAGGCATCGAAGGCGCCGCGAGCCTCGCGATCACACGTTGGTCGATGCCAGCGACTGGTGAGGTAGTCCGTGCTTTGGCCTGACCTCGCCTATTCGAAGGCCTCGCTCACTCGTCGCTCGCACGACCCATTGGCCAGTGACGAGGCAGGCGGCATGCCCCGGCCCTCGGTGCACTATCCTTTACGCCGTTGTGTCGTGGACGTCGCAGCCGCACGACTCGCGATGGACGAACGTCGGCTCGAGCCGCAGATGTCGGGATGGCTGGTCTCTGTCCTGGATGCGGCTGAGCAGCATCGTGACCGCGCGGTCGCCCAGCTCGTCGACCGGCTGCCGGATGGCGGTGAGTCTCGGGTGGAAGAAGTCCGCCCAGGAGAAGTCGTCGAACGCGACCAGCACGATGTCCCGTGGTACTTCCAGGTGCCGGTTGCGCAGCGCGGCCATCGTGCTGATGGTGACCTGGTTGTTGCCCAAGACGATGGCGCTCGGGGGTGCCGGCAGGGAGAGCAACCTGTCGACGGCGTCGGCGGTGTGATCGCCGGTGCTGTCCAGGCCGACTTGCGCCAGCTCGGGATCAGGAGGCAGTCCGTTGCGCTCGAGACCCGCCCAGTAGCCCGCGAGACGCTCCTCGGTCGTCGCGAGTCCGGGCCGGCTCGTGATCGTGGCGATCCTGCGGTGGCCGTGGGTCGCGAGGTGGTCGACGAGCAGCGCGTTCGGTTCGTCGTTGATGACCCCGATGGCGTCGATCCCGGGTCTCGTCTCGTCCGGAACGCGGTCGATGAGCACGGTCGGGATCCCGCGCCGGACGAGTTCGTCGAGCATCAGGTTCGGCTCCGCTGACGGGGCAACGATCATCGCGTCGACGCGGCGGGACAGCAGGTCCTTCACCGCCTGGCGTTCGCGGGCCGGGTCGTCGTGCGTGTCGGCGAGGAGGAGCGAGTAGCCAGCCTCGGTGATCTTGCGTTCGATCGCGTGCACGACGTCGCCGAAATAGGGGTTGGAGATCGCCGACATCGCCAGGCCGATGGTCTGGGTCGTTCCGGTACGAAGCGAGCGGGCGATGCCGTCGCTGGAGTAGCCGGTGGCCTCGATCGCGTCCCGAACGGCCTTCTCGGTCTCGGGCATCACGGCTCGGGTCTTGTTGATGACATGCGAGACGGTGCTGGCCGACACCTTCGCGACGCGGGCGACATCACTCATCGTCACCATCGGCATGCTCTCCTCGGCTCGCGCTTCTCGCCGGCGCGCGGCGTCGGTGCCGCGATCGTCCCACCGCACGGTCGAGGAAGCCATCGAACCACGATCCGAGCAAAGCGCGCAATCGTGTACGCACACGATTGCGCAATCGTGTGCGTGTGTGCATACTTCTCCTCATCCGGTCGCCGTCGACCGAGCAGCAAAGGAGCAGCGAAGTGACAGCGCAGTCCCGTTCCGAACCCTTACCGCCCGCAGCGGAGCTCGCCGGTGGCCTCCCGCCCGTCGCCGAGTACGTGAATCTCACCAAGGTCTTCGGCTCCACCGTCGCCGTCGACGACGTGTCGTTCGGCCTCTACCCCGGCTCGGTCATCGCCCTGGTCGGAGAGAACGGCGCCGGGAAGTCCACGCTGGTCAAGGCTCTCGGGGGCCTGTATCGGCCCGACGGCGGCCACCTCTCGGTCGCTGGCGCACCGGTCGCCTTCACCTCGGCCCTCGACGCCAAGCGCGCCGGGATCTCGGTCGTCCACCAGCACCCCGGCTTGTTCCCCGAGCTGAGCCTGGCCGAGAACGTCTTCGCGGGTAAGCCCCTGACGACGACGGCCGGGCTACTCGACCACCGGGCGATGCGCCGGGAGGCGACCCGGATCCTGGGCACGCTCGGCCTGCATGTCCCGGTGACCCAGCTCGTCTCCTCGCTGCGGACCTCCGAGCAACAGCTCGTGGAGATCGGTCGCGCGCTGGCGTCCAAGGCCAAGGTGATCATCCTCGACGAGCCGACGGCCGCGCTGACCACCGGCGAGGTCGAGCAGCTGTTCGGGGTGATCCGGCAGCTGCGCGACCAGGGCGTCGCGCTGATGTTCGTCGGGCATCGGCTTGAGGAGATCTTCGCGATCTCCGACCGGATCGCCGTCCTTCGCGACGGCGGGCTGATCGAGGTGCGATCGACCCGGGAGACCACCCAGGACCAGGCCGTGCGCCTGATGATCGGGCGCGAGCTCTCGGCCATCTATCCGCCTAAGACCGCGACCATCGGCGCACCGGTCCTCGAGGTCCGGGGACTGAGCGACGGCACGAACTTCGAAGGAGTCAACCTCACGCTTCGGCGGGGCGAGATCGTTGGCCTGGCCGGCCTGGTCGGCAGCGGGCGCACCGAGATCGCGCGCGTTCTGTTCGGTATCGAGAAGGCGGCTGCCGGGACCATCCGGCTCGACGGCGACGTGCTCGCCCCGCGGTCTCCGGCCCACGCGCTGGCGGCCGGCATCGCCTACGTGAGCGAGGACCGTCGCGGCCAGAGCATCGTGGAGGACTTCAGCATCCTCGACAACGCCACCCTGCCCGTGATCGCCAAGGCGACCCGGCTCGGCATCGTGCGCCGCAGCCAGGAGCTGGCGCTCGTGGACGAGCCGCTGCAGCGGATGAAGCTCAAGTTCACGAGCTACGACCAGCCCGTCGGGAGCCTGTCCGGGGGGAACCAGCAGAAGGTCGTCCTCGCGAAATGGCTCGCCACGAACCCTCGGGTCCTGATCCTCGACGAGCCCACCCAGGGCATCGACATCCACGCGAAGTCCGAGGTCCACCGCATCATCTCCGAGCTCTCCGCGCAGGGCCTCGCCATACTGCTGATCTCCTCCGACATGCCCGAGCTCCTCGGGATGTGCGACACCATCCACGTGATGCGGCACGGCGAGCTGGTCTCGTCCTTCGGTCGGGACGATGCCTCGCAGTACTCGATCGCGCTGGCAGCGACCGGCGTCTCGCCCAGCGAGGACGCCCTCGAGGAGTCGGTGGCGCCCGACCACCCGCGCACCGGGATCCACGAGCCTGCGACCCCGGCCGAGCGCGAGGCGCCCGCCCCGCTCTCTGCCGGCAGCAGGGCTCGGGCGGTGCTCACGATACTCAAGGGGCGCCGCGAGACCGCGCTCCTCGCAGCGCTCCTCGTGATCGTCATCCCGCTCGGGATCGTCAACCCGCAGTTCTACAGCCCGTCGAACGTCCTGGACCTCGTGACGACGTCCGCGATGCTCGGGATCGTCGTGCTGGGACAGATGCTCGTGATGCTCACGCGCAACATCGACCTCTCGGTCGGTTCGATGATCGGCCTGACCGCTTTCATCGCCACGGCGTTCATGAAGGACCACCCCGATGTCCCGATCCTGGTCGGGATCGTGGTCGCCCTCGGCATCGGGTTGCTCTGCGGGCTGATCAACGGCCTGATCGTCGCCTACGGGCGGGTTCCCTCCATCGTCGTCACCCTCGGGACCCTGGCGATCTACCGGGGCATCGACAGCGTCCTCGCCGCCGGTGTGCAGATCTCGGTGACCGATGTGCCGCCCGGATGGGTGGCGTGGGCCACGCACACGACGTTCGGGGTCTCCACGATCATCTGGATCGCCCTCGCGATCTTCGTGCTGCTCGGCGCGTTCCTGTCGCGGACTCCCGCCGGTCGGGAGATCTTCGCTACCGGTTCCAACCCGGCCGGCGCGGACCTGATCGGCATCCGCTCGCAGCGCCGCATCCTGCTCGCGTTCGTCGCCTCGGGGCTCTTCGCCGGTCTGTACGGAGCGCTCGTCGCCTCGCGGCTCGGGCAGGTCGACGTCGGGATCGGGCTGGGCCTGGAGCTCACCGTCATCGCCTCGGCGGTCGTCGGTGGGGTCTCCCTGCGCGGTGGCCACGGAACCGTGATCGGCGTCGCGCTGGGCACCTTGGCGCTGTACGTGATCCAGAACGCTCTCGCCCTCGCGCAGGTTCCGTCGCAGAACCTTCAGGCCGTCTACGGGGCGGCCATCCTCATCACGGTCGCCATCGACACCCTGATCAGCCGGCGCACCAGCGCCAGGAAGGGAGCGATCGCATGATCGCCGCCATTCGCACCAGAGTCGTGTCCTGGGAGGGCGCGCTCGCCGTCCTGACCATCGCCCTCCTCATCCTCGGGCTCGTCACGACGCCCGGGTTCAGCTCGCCCTACAACTTCCAGAGCTCGGTCGCGAACATGTCCGAGAAGGCGCTGATGGCGCTCCCCCTCGCGCTGCTCGTTCTGGTGCGCCACATCGACATCTCGATTGCGAGCACGGCGGCGCTGAGCGGGATCGTCATGTCGCTCGCCATCGAGGCCGGGCAGCCGATCGCGGTCGGTATCGCCCTGGCCGTGGCCGTGGGGATCGTCTGCGGTGCGATCAACGGCTTCTTCGTGACCGTGCTCGGGATGCCGTCGCTGCTCGTCACCCTCGGCACCCTCTCGCTGTTCCGCGGACTGTGCTACGTCCTGGTCGGCGGCAAGCCGATCCTGGCCCCGGCGGCGATCATCAACTTCGGCAACGGCGCCATCCCCGGCACCAGCATCCCGCTCGCGATCATCCCCCTCCTCATCGCGGCGCCCATCTTCTCCGTCATCCTGCACAAGACCGTGGTGGGCCGGCGCCTGCACGCCATGGGCGGCAATCCCGAGACCGCCCGCTACTCCGGGGTGAACAACGCTCGGCTCACGTTCGCCCTGTTCGTCGTCTGCGGGGTGCTCGCTGCCGTCGCGGGCATCATCGCCACCGGACGATCCAGCTCCGCCTCACCCGCCAGCCTCTTCGGTGCCGAACTGGACTGCATCACCGTGGTGTTCCTCGGCGGATTCAGCTTTCTCGGCGGCAGCGGACGCCTGGCCGGGGTCCTCTGGGCCATCGCGCTGGTCATCGAAGTGCGATCGATCCTGCTCCTGAACGGCGCCTCCGGGGACGGCCAGGCAACCGCCGTCGGCGTCCTGCTGATCGTCTCCCTACTCACCGCGAACATCGCCCGACGCCTCACGGCCTCGATGCACGACCGCCGCGCCCGCGCGGTGCTCACGGCCGCACCCGCCACCACCTGACTCGCGATCTGTCCACACCAACCAGCAGCAAACTCACAGGAAGAAACGAACCCATGCCCAAGAAGACCCTGGTCGCCGCCCTCACGGCCGGCGCCGTCCTCTCCCTGACCCTCACTGCGTGCGCCGCACAATCGGGGTCCGGCGCCGAGGCCAGCGGCACCAGCGGCAAGTGCAACGACGGAGCGTTCACGATCGGCCTCGTCCCCAAGACCGGAACCGACCCGTACATGACCACCGTGCGGGACGCCGTCGAGAAGGCGGCGAAGGCCGACGGCGGCAAGGTCATCTACGAGCAGCCCGCCGACTCGGGCGGCGCCACCCAGATCCCGTTCGTGCAGGACCTGATCTCCAAGCAGGTCGACGTGATCGCGATCTCCGGCAGCGACGTGAACAGCACCAAGGCAGCGCTCGCGCAGGCCAAGGCGGCCGGCATCAAGGTCATCTCCTTCGACTCCGACGTCGATCAGTCCTCCCGCGCGATGTTCGTCAACCAGGTCGACAACGCCTCGATCGGGGACGCGCTGCTCAAGAGCATGGCCAACCTCATGGGCAACAAGGGCACCTTCGCGATCGAGTCCTCCACCCAGACCGCGACGAACCAGAACGCCTGGATCGACACGATCAAGGAGACCCTCAAGACCGACCCCGCGTACAAGGACCTGAAGCTGGCGACCGTGGTCTACGGAAACGAGGACAAGACCACGTCCGCGTCGGTGGCCAAGCAGCTGGTCCAGACCTACCCCGACCTGACAGGCATCATCATCCCCGCCGGGCTCAGCTACGCCCCCGCCGCGGCCGCCCTCGAGGAGGTCGGCGCCCTCGGGAAGGTCAAGCTCACCGGCCTCACCCCCTCCAGCGGCATCAAGCAGTACCTGTCCAGCGGCAACGCCGAGGACATCTGGTGGAACGTCTCCGACCTCGGCACGCTCACCTACACCGCCGCGAAGTCGCTCGTCTCGTGCACCGCCACCGGCGCGAAGGGCGACAAGGTCACCGCCGGAGACCTCGGCGACTTCACCGTCGGGGACGACGGAACCCTCATCCTCGGCCCGGCCACGGTCGTCAACAAGGACAACGTCGACCAGTTCCCCTTCTGAACTCTCGGCCACCAACTCCCCCTGAGGAGACACGGGTGCGGTGGCCTGGGCGAGAAGCCCGGCCACCGCACCCCAACCCGACCAGCGCACCCAAGGACCAGCCATGATCTGCACCACCAACAAGGCCATCGCTGAGGTGGTCGCGCACCTGAGACAGCACGCGAGCGAGGCCGACGACCGGCAGATCATCGGCATCGTCGGGGCCCCCGGCACCGGAAAGTCCACCGTTGCGCACCTGGTCGCCGAGTGCCTCGGGGCCGACGCCGTCGTCGTCCCGATGGACGGGTTCCACCTGGCGAACACGATCCTCGACGGCACCCCGCTCAAGGACCGCAAGGGCGCGATCGACACGTTTGACGTCGGCGGGCTTCTTTCCCTCCTCAAGCGTCTGCGCTCACGCGACGAACAGGTCGTCTACGCCCCTGCGTACCGCCGGGGACTCGAAGAACCCATCGCCGCGTCGATCGCCGTCCCCCAGAGCGCACGAGTGGTGCTCACCGAGGGGAACTACCTGCTCGCCGACGACGGCCCCTGGGCCGCCCTGCGTGGCCTGCTCGACGAGACGTGGTTCGTCGAAACCCCGCAGGAGACACGCCTTGCGCGCCTGATCGATCGACACGTGGCCGCCGGGATGGATCGAGAGGCGGCCACGGACTGGGCGAACGGACCCGACGAACGCAATGCCCGCTTCGTCCACTCGACGCGCCACCGCGCCGACCGGACGATCCAGTGGAACTGAGACAACTCGTCCCGTTGCCTCACGATTCATCAAAAACCGTACGAGGGGAACAAAAAATGGCCACGACAAGCCTTGCGGAACAGCTCGGTGACACGGGAATAGTCGTCGGCGCGGAAGCGGAAAATTGGCAGGAGGCAATCACCCTCGCCGGAGACGCGCTGGTTCGCAGCGGAATCACCACCGACGACTACACCCTGGAGATGATCGACGCCGTCACCAGGCTCGGCCCGTACATCGTGATCGCGCCGGGGATCGCCCTGGCGCATTCTCGACCGTCACCCGCGGTCCTGACGACCGGAATCTCCTGGGTTCAGCTGGCCGAGCCGGTCGCGTTCGGGAATCCCAAGAACGATCCCGTCTCGTTGGTCATCGGGCTGGCCGCGAGCGATCACGACGGCCACCTCGCCATCATGGCGGCCCTGGCGGCAGTGCTCATGGACAGGCCCGCGATGGCCAGGCTTCGAGCCGCAACGTCATCCGATGAGGTCCGGGATCTGCTCAGGTAGTCCGCGACGTCGATTTGCATTGTCAATCCAAGAGAAGAGGAACTGTCGTGAAGATTGTTGCGGTCTGTGGTATGGGAATCGGGACATCGATCCTGCTCAAGATGAACATCGAAAAGGTTCTTGACTCCTTGGACATCGAGGGCGACGTCGAAGCGGCGGACATCGGTGTCGCCAAGGGCTTCGGACGTACGGCCGACATCATGCTGACCTCCCAGGACCTCGCCGAGGAAATCGGCGAGGTGGAGGCGACGATCATCGTGATCGACAACTTCTTCGACCTGGAGGAGATCGAAAGCAAGCTGAGCACGGCGATCAACCCATAACGCACACACACTTCGGACAAGGAGATTCCCATGGAGTGGCTCGTCGTTATTCTCAGCTTTATCGGACACCAGATCCTCAATGTGCCGGCGTACCTGGTGGGCATCATCACCGCCGTCGGACTGATCGCCCTGCGCAAGCCCGCCGGGCAGGTCATCGGCGGAGGCCTCAAGGCTGCGATGGGCTTCCTCATCCTCGGCGCCGGCGCGGGCGTCGTCGTGCTGTCACTGACCTTGCTCGGTGAGCTCATCCTCAAGGTGACCGGCGCCCAGGGCGTGATCCCCACCAACGAGGTGATCACGGCGGTCGCGACCGAGAAGTATGGAGCGGTCTCCGCCTACGTGCTGATCGTCGGGTTCATCGTGATGCTCGCGCTGGCACGATTCACGCCGCTCAAGTACGTGTTCCTGACCGGTCACCACATGGTCTTCATGTCGGTGCTGCTGGCCGTCGTGCTGTCGGTCGGCCTCGGCAAGGGCCTCGACCTCGCAGTCGTGCTCATCGGCGGTCTGCTCCTCGGGATCATCATGGTCGTAATGCCCACCTTCGCCCACCCGTGGATGAAGCGGGTCACCGGCGGCGACGCGATCGCGATCGGCCACTTCGGCACCCTCGGCTACATCGCCGCTGGCGCCATCGGGCAGGTCGTCGGCAGGGAGAGCAAGTCCACCGAGGACGTCGAGTTCCCGCAAGGGCTGAAGTTCCTGCGCGACTCGATGGTCGCCACGGCGCTGTCGATGGTGCTGATCTACCTGGTTTTCGCCGTCTGGGGCCTCATCGCGCTCCCGCAGGACGAGGCGCTGGCCATCTTCAAGTCCACGGACGCCGGAGCCTTCATCATGGCCGCGTTCGCGCAGGCGCTGCAGTTCGGAGTCGGCGTCGCCATCATCCTCTACGGTGTCCGCACCATCCTGGGCGAGCTCATTCCCGCCTTCCAGGGCATCGCCCAACGCGTGGTCCCGGGGGCAAAGCCGGCCCTCGACGTGCCCCTCGTCTTCCCGTTCGCCTCCAACGCCGTCCTCATCGGCTTCCTGTCCTCGTTCGTGGGCGGTCTCGTCGCCCTCGGCGTCCTGGCCGTCTGGCTCAGCCCGGCACTGGGACTCGCGCTCATCCTGCCCGGGATGGTGCCGCACTTCTTCACCGGCGGCGGAGCCGGAGTGTTCGGCAACGCGACCGGCGGCCGTAAGGGCGCGGTCCTGGGCGGCTTCGTCAACGGGCTGCTGATCACGTTCCTGCCAGCGATCCTGCTCACCGTGCTCGGCAACCTCGGCGTCGCGAACAGCACGTTCGGCGACGCTGACTACGGATGGTTCGGCACGCTGCTCGGGGTGAGCCTGCAATCCGGTAACACCCTGGTCGGGGTGGTTCTGGCCATCCTGATCGGCGTCGTGCTGGTGGTCTCGGCGTGGATCTTCCAGGTGCGAGTGGTCGACACGGGCTGGCTGCCCGGCGAGAAGCGGGCCCGGGCGATCGCCGCACGCAAGGACGCGGAAAAGGCCGAGGCCGCGAGCATCAAGGCTGCCAAGCGCGCCGCGGCGCACGCAGAGGTCACGCCCTAGGTGCGTGATCTACGCTCCTCGGCCGCCATTCGGCGTGAACGGTGGTCGAGGAGCGTGGTGCGGCGAATTCGAGTCGGACGGACAACAGGTCGGTGGGGACGGAGATCAGCTGACGGCGAGAGGGATTCTGCGTCCCATGTCAGTCTCGACCGGCCGGTCGGCCCTCGCCCTGGCTGCTTGAGGCATCGATCGCAAGTCCGGGATTCGCTCGCACCGACTCAATGAGGCCAGTCCCAACTGGGCCCGAGGCGTCCGGACGAAGTCACTCGCCTGATACGTCTGTCCGTGGGCGTAGCTCGCGGTTGAGTCGCTCTTGGGTTGTTCGACCAGATCTGAACACCAGATCTCCGTCGAGAAAGCGACAGGATTCAGTGGACCGCGCCGGCCGCGGCGCTGAGGATCATGACCGTGAGGCTGGCTCGCCCGGAGAAGGCGAGCAGTTGCTCCACGAACGACCTCATTGGCGGGACCCGGGACCGCCTGCCTGCGTCGGGCTGAGTTCGGTGCGGGGTTTCGCCGTCACCAGCGCCCGCAGGGCGGTCGTCTCCAACCTCGTCGTCAGACGCTCCAACACCCCTCGGGTGAGGTGCCACCCGAGCAGCGACACTGCCGTGCCGAGCGCGAGTCCCGCGAGCACGTCGTGCGGGTAGTGCGCGGCGATGTAGACCCGGGAGAAGGCCATCACGACCGCGAGGATTGCGGTGACGATCCCCAGTCGGCGCGAGACGATCCAAAGCCCTGCCGCAGCGGCGCCGGCCATGACCGCGTGGTCGGAGGGCGAACTGAAGTCGGCGCTGCGATGGGCGAGCACCAGGATGTTGTGCTGGGTGGTGTACGGCCGAGCCTCGTGGATGGCGTTGACGAGCGGCTGGTTGATTCCCAGCGCCAGCAGGGTGCCTGCACCGGCCCAGATTGCGGCCGCTACCTGCCGTGGCCCGCCGCGCCGGGCGACCCACCACCCGGCCAGAATCAGCACGGCGAACAGGGCAGCCCCGTAACTCGCGAACGCCAGCATCGGGGCATGTAGCCAGTCGGTGCGCCGGGCGAAGTCGTTGATCAACGCGAACCCCGGAGGCGGGACGTCGCCGTGGGCTACCGCGAATTCAGGAGCGAGCATGCTGTGTCCCCTTCTGGCACCTGAACCGCGTGCCGATGGTTGCCACCCAGTGGGCACCGAGCGAATGGGACACTACTACAGGATTGGTAGTAGATACCGGGGTGCGCCATTGGTGGCACCAGCGCGGAGCCTACGTCCGGCCATACTGTGAATCCTCGTGTAGTGACGGAGAGGTGGGGTGGATGGCAGGCAGAGCGGATGCTCGACGCGATCGTGGTCAGCTGGAGAACGAGGTCCTGGCCGCGTTGGCGGCGGCCTCAGGTCCGCTCACGCCCGCGCACGTGCTGGCAGAGCTGGGCGCCGGACTCGCGTACACAACCGTCATGACGACCCTGACCCGACTTCACGGCAAGGGCGCGGTCAGCCGTGCGCGCGCCGGGCGGGCCTACGCGTACGTCCTGGCCGACGACGCCACCGTGGCGGCACGTCGGATGCGTCGAGTCCTGGACGACGGCCAGGACCGCGCTGTCGTGCTCGCCAGGTTCTTCGACGAGCTCGACCCCGCGGACGTTCCCGTTCTCGCGCAGCTCCTCGCCCGAGCGCAGGAAACCTAAGATGCGCTTCGCGGTCTACCTGCCGCTGCTGGCCGCGGCCATGCTCGGCACCTGCGCGCCTGCCCTGTCCCGCCGGTTGCCACCCGCGACGGGAACCAGACTGCTCACCGGCAGCGCGGTGCTGGCCGCGGCCGCGACCAGTTTCGTCCTGGCGGTCCTTGCCTTCACCCTGATCGGTCAGCTCCCCCTAGTCGCCACGCTCGGGCACTGGTCCGGGAGCACCCTCGCCGCTGCCACGCCGGTTCCCGCCGTCGGCGCCGCGGTCGCCCTGATCGCCGGGGCCGCCCTGGCCCTGTCCGCTGGCCGCGCTGTGCTGATCCGGGCCCGGGCGATGGTCGCCGCGCGCGCACTGTGCCAGCGCATCGGCGGGCGCCCGGGACAGCTCGTCGTCATCGACGAC
>NZ_DATCNW010000066.1:0-5814 GCF_036565025.1 Pengzhenrongella sp. | reverse complement strand
GTGGTCAGGACCCGGAACCGGGTGGTTCGCGATCGCCCTGCTTCGTCGGTCGTGGTGACGGTGAACTCGACCAGGCGGGCGGTGATGTCGGCCAGGCGGGTGGCCTTCTTCTCGCCGCTGGCTTTGCGGCGTGCGGTGAGCATCGAGTCGGACTCACGTAAGCGCACGAGGTGGGAGCCGTCATCCAACGTGGAGATGACCTTCGCGGGCAGGGACTTCGCACCGTTCTTGACCCGCCAGATCAGGTGCGCCCCAGTGCCCGCCGCGGTCCGCCACCGGTGCATGGAGAAGAAATTTCTATCGCTGAGGTTCAGCGTGCCCGGGGCCAGGAGGTTGACCAGCTCGTCCCACAGCGCCTGTTCACTGCGTGCGCACGAGTCGACGACCGCGCCGAGCACCCGCCTGGTCCCGCACACCACGAGGGTGACGATCCGGGCCTGGGGAAACCGGCCACCACGCGGCGTCGCGTAGCGTTCGCGGATCTCGGCGGTGTCCGCCAGGTCCACGACCGTGCCGTCCACGGCCGTCACGACGAGCCCGAAGACCCTCAATCCGGCGACCTCCACTGCGGCCGCCCCGGCCAGGGCCTCGAACAACCCGCGCAGCACGGCGACCGGCAATCGGGCTCTGGCCTGCGACAATGCCGGTCCGCTCACCGTGGCCCGCATCCAGATCGACGGGTTGAACGCGCCGAGCAGCGGCCACAACCGGGCCAGCACACCCGGGTAGCCGTGCCCGGTAAACAAGCACAGGCCAAGGATCAGGGCCGTGGTCACCGCCCCGGTCAGCACCCGCCGACGCGCATCGACATGCCCCGCGCCCTGCAACGCGGAGGCCACCCGGCGCGGGCACGCAACGACCGCCAACGCGCTACTCGCGCCATGCTCAGCCGGAACGATCGGAGAGGCCGGGCCGGCCAGGACCACCTCACGCAACGACTCCGAAGTTTCCTGCGGCGCGCAGGCGGGCATGGCAAACTGAGGCAACGGAGCTCCTGGTGGCGGATGTGTTTCTCGACAATCCACGTCCTACCAGGAGCTTCGCCCTATTCCGGGCATCTCACAGCGCACCGGCGCGCCGCCCGAGCGGCCACCCGAACCATCGAGCGGATCGTTACCGAACCGAGACCACACACCTCGAAACAGGGTCAAACACGATCAAATCGCCCTTGTCTTTAGGGCGGTGTGGAGGAACGCGCGTGTGACAGATGGGGCACAAGTGACACCTGGAACATCTCAGGAGGCACATCCGTCCCACCAGTAACTCGCGCGTCCCTCCACACCGCGCACCGTCGACCTGCAGCACGCGCTCTCGTAGCAACGGGCCGGGCGTCGAGCGAAGGTTTCGTGCATATTCCGATACCGGGCGCATAGGAGGAACATAGATATCCCGGGATCCGCCGCAGCCCTTGGACCCCCCGACCCGGTGAGGAAACGACAACAAGCGACTCGTGAGCTCCGATCAAGGAGGCGTCATGTCCAGTTCGACAGGCTCCGAGGTCCACGCCCGGCCCGACGGACGGTTGGCGAAGGCGCCGACGGGCATCCGCGGCTTCGACGAGCTCACAGCGGGTGGCCTGCCACGTGGCCGGCCGACGTTGGTGACAGGCGCGACGGGTTCCGGCAAGACCGTGTTCGCGCTCGAGTTCCTGGTTCGCGGGGCCCGCGAGTTCGGTGAGCCCGGGGTGCTGCTGACGTTCGAGGAGTCGGCCGCCGAGCTGACGCAGAACGTGGCGTCGTTCGGGTTCGACCTGCCGCAGCTCGAGCGCGACGGGCTGCTGGTCATCGATGCGATCGACGTCAATCCGGCGGAGGTCGTCTCGACGGGTGAGTTCGATCTCGAGGGGCTGCTCGTCCGGCTCACCGCCGCGGTTGCGGCGGTGGATGCGAAGCGGGTCGTGCTGGACACGATCGAGGTGCTGTTCGGTGCGCTGGGAGACGACGCCATCGTCCGCGGCGAGCTCGGACGGCTTTTCCGGTGGTTGAAGGACCGCGGCCTGACCGCGGTCATCACCGGTGAGCGCGGCCGGGAGGGTCAGCTGACCCGCTTCGGCATCGAGGAGTACGTCTCGGACTGCGTCGTCGTCCTGGACCACCGGGTCGTCGACGACATCTCCACCCGCCGGCTGCGGGTCGCGAAGTACCGGGGGTCCGAGCACGGCACCAACGAGTACCCGTTCCTGATCACAAACCACGGCCTCACCGTGCTGCCGATCACCTCCGTCCACCTCGACCACCCGACGTCGACCGAGCGGATCTCGACCGGCCTGGCGCAGCTCGACGACCTGCTCGGTGGCGGCGTCTACCGCGGGACGACTGTGATGGTCAGCGGCGCCGCCGGCACCGGGAAGACGACGATCGCCGCGAAGTTCGTCGAAGCGGCCTGCGCGCGCGGGGAACGAGCCCTGTTCCTCTCCTTCGAGGAGTCCCCGGAACAGCTCATCCGCAACATGGGCTCGGTCGGCATCGACCTGGGCCGGTGGGTCGAGGCGGGACTGCTGCGGATGTGGTCCCAGCGGGTGACGTCGAGCGGGCTGGAGTCGCACCTCGGGGACCTCGAGCAACTGCTCGACAACGCGAATCCTGCCGTCGTCGCGCTCGACGCGATCATCAGCTTCAGCCGCGTCGGCTCGGCACGAGAGGTGTCCTCGGCCGTGACGCGCGAGCTGGACCTGATCAGGAACCGCGGCGCCACCGGGGTGATCACCACCCTGACCCGCGAGACCGAGTCCCCGGAGAACGTCGTGGCGCTGTCCTCGCTCATCGACACCTGGCTGGTGGTCCGGAACGTGGAGAGCGACGGCGAGCGCAACCGGCTGCTGTTCGTGAACAAGAGCCGCGGGACCGCGCACTCCAACCAGGTGCGCGAGTTCGTGCTCACCGACCACGGAGCCGACCTGCTCGACGTGTACGTCGGGCCGCAGGGGGTAGCGACCGGTTCGGCACGGCTCGCCCTGCTTGCCGAGGAGCGCAGCCGCATCGCCAACCGTCACGAAGACATCGCGCGGCGACGGCGGGCCCTCGCCCGGCGGTCCGGCGAGGTGGAGGCCCAGGTCGCCGCGCTGCGGGACGAGCTCGCCGCCGCGAGGACCAAGCTGGACCGGCAGATCGCCGAGGAGTCGCGCCGGCAGGACATCCGCGGTACCGAGCGGCTCGAACGGACCGGTGCCCACGGGGACCTCGCGATGACCCCGCCGGACCAGAGGACCCGACGATGAGTGCACACGAGCCGGACAACACGGGACACCCGGACCGGGCCGACGAGGCCAGCCAGCTGCCCTACGAGCTTCGGCCGTACGTGGCCGGGCACAGCCCGAACTCGGTCCAGGCGATCGAGAACCTGCGCCGGGTGTGCGAGGAGTACCTGTCCGACGCAAAGCAGGTCCTGGTCGGACTTCAGCGGCGCCCAGAAAGGGGACCCGAATGATGACCGCCGAGGCCTCGCCGATCCGGTGGTACCTGACGCTCTACGTGAGTGGCGCGTCGGTGCTCTCGTCGGGCGCGGTGGAGGCGATCAGGCGGATCTGTGACGAGGAACTCGTCGACCAGGTGGACCTGCAGATCGTGGACGTCCATGACGAGCCGGCGCTGGTGGTGCGCGACCAGATCGTCGCGGTCCCGACGCTCGTCAGGCGCCTGCCGAAGCCGCTGCGCAAGTTCGTCGGGGACCTGACGGACACGGCCCGGGTCCGGGTCGGCCTCGGCCTGCCGCCACGACCACCCGGTAGCCCCGAGGGGCGGCAGCCGTGACGCCGGAGCCTGACGACGAGCCGCTGACCGGTGACTCCGAGACAACCCTGCGGAACGAGATCGAGGACCTGCGCGCCGCGCTGGACGCCATCCGCACCGGCGGCGTCGACGCGGTGATGATCCCGAGCCCGCAGGGCGACATGTTGTACACCCTGACCAGCGCCGACCGCCCGTACCGGGTGATCGTCGAGGAGATGGGCGAGGGTGCCGCGACGATCTCGGAGCGCGGGATCCTGCTGTACGCCAACCAGCGCTTCGCCGACCTCCTGCGGCGTGACCGCCGCTCGCTGATCGGCCGGGACCTCGCCGACGTGCTGCAGGTCGGTGATCCTTTCGTCCTGCCCAGCCTCTTCGCCGCACCCCCTGGCGCGACCACCTACGCCGAGCTGGATCTCACCGCCGACGACGGCTCGACGTCGCCGGTGCTCGCCTCGGTCTCCGGACTCGACCTCGACGGCGTCGTCGTGCGCTGCCTGGTCATCGCCGACCTGACGCACCGAAAGCGGGTGGAACAGCAGCTGGCCGACGCGAACACCAAGCTGAGCCTGGCCAAGACCGACCTCGAGGAGGCGCAGCGGGTGGCGCACCTGGGCAGCTGGCTCTGGGACCGGCGATCGGGGCGCGTCCAGTGGTCCCCGGAGATGTGCGCGATCTTCGACATCGAGGTGACGGACGACGCGTTGGCCTGGCCCGACGTGCTCGCGGTGCGCTCACCTCCCGAGGACGCGATGGAGCTGATGACGCGGCTGCATGCCGTCGCGCGCGACGGCGGATCGTTCGAGCTCTCCCAGCGGCTGCTGCTCCCCGTCGGCACCGTCCGGCAGGTACTGACCCGCGGGGAGGCGATGCGTGACGACGCGGGCGAGGTGACCGGGGTTCGCGGGACGATGCAGGACGTGACGAGCCTGCGGCGGGCCGAAGTAGCCCTCGCTCAGTCCACCGCCCAGTTCGTGGCGGCCTTCGAGTACGCCCCGGTCGGAATGGCGGTGATCGGTCTTGACCGGACGATCCTGAGCGCGAACCGGGCACTCGGCGAGATCACCGGGTACGACGTCGGTCAGCTCACGTCCATGCGGCTGGACACGCTGATGGACCCCCGTGACGCGCAGGCCGGGGCCGACCCGCTGACGGACGTGGTGGCCGGCCGCCTCGACGAGCACCGATCCGAGCTCAGGCTGATCAGGGCCGACGGCGCCCGCCGTTGGGTCTCAATCAGTGCCGCGCGGATCGGGGCGGCGGGGACCGGGACCCAGGCCGTGCTGCACGTGGAGGACATCACCGACCGCAAGGGTTACGAGAGCGGGCTGGTCTACCTGGCCGACCACGACCCGCTGACCGGGCTCGCGAACCGCCGACGCTTCCGCGAAGACCTCGAGCACTACCTCACCCTGGCCACCCGGGCCAAGGTCAACGGGGCCCTGCTGCTGCTCGACCTGGACAACTTCAAGGACATCAACGACACCTTCGGCCACCCCACCGGCGACGGCCTGCTGTGCGCGATCGCCGACGTGTTCCGCAGCCGGGTCCGCCAGAGCGACGTGATCGCCCGCCTCGGCGGGGACGAGTTCGCCATCCTGCTTTGGGCGGTCGACGTCTCCGCCGCGACCACCGCCGCCCTGCAGGTGCTCGACGCTGTCCGGGACGTCCGGTTCGACCTGGCCGGGCAGCGGGTTCGCACCACGGCCAGCGCCGGGCTGGTCATGCTCGACGGCACCGGGGGTCGCACCGCCGACGAGGTGATCAGCAACGCCGACCTCACCATGTACGCAGCCAAGGACCGCGGCCGCGACGGGCTGGTCGTGTTCGAACCCCAGGGAGTCGCCGCCGCCCAGTCCCGCGCCCGGTTCCACTGGACCGATCAGATCCACCGGGCCCTCGACGAAGGACTGTTCACGCTGCTCACCCAGCCGATCCTCGACCTGAAGTCCGGGCAGATCACCGGCTGCGAGCTGCTGCTGCGCATGCGCCAGGGCGACCACCTCGTGGCACCGGAGGAGTTCCTGGGCATCGCCGAACGGCACGGCCTGGCCGCGGCGATCGACACGCACGTGGTGCGGATCGGCAC
>NZ_DATCNW010000065.1:0-5590 GCF_036565025.1 Pengzhenrongella sp. | reverse complement strand
CTCGCGGGCAGCCTGTTCGAGAACGGACTCAAGGACGCCGGCTTCAAGGGCGAGGTGCAGTACGCGGGTGCCTCGTCCCCGGTCAAGGACCAGCAGGACCAGATCTCCGCGATGGTCACCAACGGCGCCAAGGTCGTCATCATCGGCGCAGCCGACGGCGGTCAGCTCGGCACCCAGGTCAAGGCCGCCCATGACGCGGGCGCGATCGTGATCGCGTACGACCGGCTCATCCTGAACACCAAGGACGTCGACTACTACGTCGCGTACGACAACGAGAAGGTCGGCGAGCTCCAGGGCCAGGCCCTGCTGGACGGGATGAAGGCGAAGAAGGCGACCGGCCCGTACAACATTGAGCTGTTCTCGGGCTCCTCGGACGACGCCAACTCCAAGGTGTTCTTCGGCGGCGCGATGAAGATCCTGCAGCCGAAGATCGATGACGGCACCCTCGTCGTCGGTTCGGGACAGGTGGACATCAAGCAGACGGCGACCGCCGGCTGGAAGGCTGAGAACGCGCAGAGCCGCATGGACACGATCCTGACCAGCAAGTACGGCAACAGGACGCTCGACGGCGTGCTGTCCCCGAACGACACCCTGGCGCGGGCGATCATCACCTCGGTGAAGGCCGCCGGAAATCCGATCCCGATCGTCACCGGTCAGGACTCGGAGCCCCAGTCGGTCAAGTCGATCATGGCGGGCGAGCAGTACTCCACGATCAACAAGGACACCCGCAACCTGGTCAAGCAGGCCATCAAGATGGTCACGGACCTGCAGAAGGGCGACAAGCCCGAGGTCAACGACACCAAATCGTACGACAACGGCGTCAAGGTCGTTCCCTCGTTCCTGCTGCCCCCGCTGATCGTCACCAAGGCCAACGCGGCCGAGGCGTACGCCAACGACCCGACTCTCGCGCCGCTGACGAAGTAGTCACAGCTCGAGCTCACGCGCAGGGCCGGCCTCCACAAATCGTGGGGACCGGCCCTGTCGGCGTGCTGGTGCCTGCGAGCGCGCGTGGGACGAGGGTGCCCAGCGGGGGGAACCGACGATAACGTGGTGATATGTCTGCCACCGATCTTCCCCCGACCGGCGCCGCCCACCCGAGCGTGCAGGCGCCCCGCACCGACGACGGAGTCCGTCCCCGCAAGGTTCCGCGCGTCGTGATCCTCGGCGGCGGGACCGTCGGGGTCTACACCGCTCGCCGGCTGCGCAAGCGCCTCGGCAAGCGGGAGGCCGCGATCGTCGTCGTCGACCCTCGGCCGTACATGACGTACGCGCCGTTCCTCCCCGAGGCGGCCGCCGGGTCGATCGACCCGCGCTACGTCGTCGCGCCGCACCACACCGCGCTCAAGGGGATCGACACGCTGCACGGCAAGGTCACCGGGATCCGGCACGCGGACCGCAAGGTCCAGATCACCCCGACCCAGGGCGAGCCGTACGACATCGCGTACGACCACCTCGTCCTGGGGCTCGGATCGATCGCCCGCACGCTGCCCATCCCCGGCCTCGCGGAGTTCGGCATCGGCTTCAAGAACATCGAAGAGGCCATCGCCATCCGCAACCACGTGCTCGGGCGGATCGACACCGCGAGCTCGACCTGGGACGCCGAGCTGCGGCGCAAGATGCTCACGTTCGTGTTCGTCGGCGGCGGTTTCGCGGGGATCGAGGCGCTCGCCGAGGTCGAGGACATGGCGCGCACCGCGGCCGGCTACTACGACTCGGTCGACAACGCCGAGATCCGCTTCGTGCTCGTGGAGGGTTCCCGGCGGATCCTGCCGGAGGTGAGCGAGGAGCTCGGCGGCTACACCCTCGAGCAGCTGAGCAAGCGCAGCATCGAGATCCACCTGTCGACCTTCCTCAACTCCTGCACGGACGGCCATGTCGTGCTGTCCAACGGTCTCGAGTTCGAGTGCGAGACCCTGGTCTGGACCGCCGGCGTCACGCCCAACCCGGTGCTGCGCAGCTCGGACCTGCCGCTGGACAAGCTCGGCCGGGTGATCTGCCTGCCGACCCTGCAGGTCGCCACCGCCGACGGCGAGGTCGTGCCCGACGTCTGGGCCGCGGGGGACTGCGCGGCGGTGCCGGACCTGTACAACCCCGGCGAGTACTGCCCGCCGAACGCCCAGCACGCCCTGCGTGAGGGCAACCACCTCGGGGACAACCTCGCCAGGATCTTGCGCAGCGCGCAGCCGACGGAGTACCAGCACAAGAACGTCGGGGCGGTCGCGTCCCTCGGCCTGTACAAGGGCGTCGCGCAGATGTTCGGCGCGATCAAGGTGCGCGGCTTCCTCGCCTGGGTGCTGCACCGCACGTACCACGTCTTCGCGATGCCGACCCTGAACCGCAAGGTGCGCATCATGGTCGGCTGGACCGGTGCGCTGCTGTTCCGCCGCGAGGTCGTCGCGCTCGGCGCGCTGCACGACCCGCGCGCCGAGTTCCGCGCCGCGTCGATGCCGCTGCCCAAGCTGCCGGCGCCCGAGCCTGCCGACGTCGGCGGTCCCGCGGGCACACCCCCGACGACCGACTGACCCACCACCCGCTCGACCCGCCTCCCGCTAGACCCGCCTCCCGCTCGCGGCACGTGCACCCCGCCCGCGAAGCCCCGCCACATGCGCAACGTCCGAGCGTTGACGTCCTATAGGACGTCAACGCTCGGACGTTGCGGGTCGGGGCCTGGCCGACGGCGCCGCGCGCGCTGGCAGGATGGGGGCGCGCCCCCGTAGCCCAATTGGCAGAGGCAACCGGCTTAAACCCGGTCCAGTACGGGTTCAAGTCCCGTCGGGGGCACTCAGCGCGCCATCGCTCTCGGACGCTCTCGGAGCTCGGAGTCCGTCGATCGACGAGGTTGACCGTGAAAGCCGCACCTTCGGAGGAGACCGCGCCTTCCGCGAGGACTGCACCAACGGCGAGGACTGCGCCTTCGGCGAGGACTGTGCCTTCGGTGAAGTCCGTACCGTCGACGAGAATCGCACAGTCGGCGCCCGCCGCCATCGTCTTCGACTGCGACGGGCTCCTCGTGGACACCGAGACGTGCTGGACGCGCGCCGAGTCGGCGGTGTTCGCCGAGCACGGCTTCTCGTTCGGGCTCGAGCAGAAGGCCTTGCTGATCGGACGGACGATCGAGGCTTCGAGCGATGCCATGGCCGACTACTTCGGCCGCCGTGGTGAAGGTGCCGCGGTCGCGGCTGATCTGCTCGCGCGGGTCGGCGTCGAACTCGAGCTCGGCGCGAACCCGCTCCCGGGTGCGGTCGAGCTGGTGCGCGCGTGCGCCGAGCGGGTGCCGGTGGCGGTCGCCAGCAACAGCCCGCGCTTCCTGCTCGACGTCGCGCTCCAGGGTTCGGGCCTCGCCGAGCTGCTCCCAATCTCGCTCGCGGCCGACGAGGTCGAGCGGCCGAAGCCAGATCCCGAGCTCTACCTTGCGGCGTGCGCCCTGCTGGGGGCGGCTCCGGAGCTGTCCGTGGCGTTCGAAGACTCGGGGACCGGTGCCGCGGCGGCCCGCGCCGCCGGCCTCTTCGTGATCACCGTGCCGTCCCTGCCCGGCAGTCGGATCGACCACGACTGGCAGCTTTCGTCGCTGGCAGATCCCGCGCTGCTCAGGTGGGTCGCGTCGCTGACTCCTGTCAAAGGTGCGATCCGAGCCCGCTGAGCGATCCGAGTCCGCTGAGCGATCCGAGCCCGCTCAGCTGCCTGTGCCCGTTGAGCAGCGGGTGCCCGCCGGTCATCGGGGTGTCGCCCTATTCTTCCGGAAGGCGGCGCGGGCCGGTCGCGGGTGCCGTCGGCGACGAGGCCAGCCGGTCGGCGAGGAACTCCTCCCAGGTCGTGCGGCCGACGGCGCGGTCGGGCGTCAGGTTAGAGCCGTTGCGGATCGCGGCCGCGGCCCCGCCCGGCATCCGCACCCGCACGATCGGCCGGCGCTTTCCGGTCGCCTGCAGGTAGCTGCGGATCAGGTCGGTCAACGGGTAGATCCGGGGACCTCCCAGGTCGGGCACCAGCCCGGCCGGTCGGCCGAGGGCGAGTTCGACGAGGCGGGCCGCGACCTCGTCGGCGTCGATCGGTTGGAACCGGAAGCCGGCCGGCGCCGGGATCACGGGCCGCTTCGCCATTGCCCGCGCCACGATCAGGATCAGCTCGTGGAACTGGGTGGCGCGCAGGGTCGTGAACGGCAGGCCGGAGCCGGCCACGACCAGTTCGGCCGCCCGCTTGGACGCGAAGTACCCGAACATCGCGCGGTCGATCCTGCCGACCACCGGGACGCGGTCGGCTCCCACGACCGAGATGTAGACCAGGTGCGGTGAGCTCGCCTTCGAGGCAGCACGCACCAGGTGGCGGGCCTTGTCGTCGTCACCCTTCGGGCCGCCCGCGCAGTGCACGATGACGTCGACCCCGTCGACAGCAGCGTCGATCCCCTCGCCGGTGGTCAGGTCGCCGTTGACGAGTTCAACGCCGGCCGGTGCGACCCGCGCGCTCCGACTGAGCACGCGAACGTCGCGGCCCGCGTCCCGCAGCCGCGCCACGACGAGACGCCCGAGCGTGCCCGTGCCGCCGGTGACCAGGATGGGTGAGGTCATGTCTCCTCCTCGCCGGACCAGCCTCCGGGACCGGAGGTTAGGGTTCACTAATCCTAGGTTAGTGTTTACTAACACCGCAAGGAGGAACCAGTGACTTCGACCCGCGACGCGATCCTCGACGGCGCGCTGCACGTGCTGCGGACGCAAGGGCTGGCTCGCGCGACCACCAAGGAGATCGCCAGGGCGGCCGGCTACTCCGAGCCCATGCTGTACAAGCTGTTCGGCGACAAGACGGGTCTCTTGCTGTGCGTGCTCGCCGAGCGGCTACCGAGGGTCTCAGTGGTCACCGGCGGTGTCTCGAGCCTCGTCGGAACGGGCTCGCTCGCCGGCAATCTCCGGCGGATCGTGGTCGAGGCGACGGGTTTCTACCGGGCAGTCCTGCCCATCGGGATGTCGATCTTCTCCGATGGCGACCTCCTCGCCCGGCACCGGGATGCCGTCCGCATGCGCGGCACCGGCCCTGACATCGTCCGCGACGGGGTCAGGACCTACCTGGCCGCCGAGCAGGAGGCCGGACGGATCGGTACTGCCGCCCCCATCGACGCGGTCGCGATGGCGCTCGTCGGCGCCGCGATGCACCAGGCGTTCCTGTGGTGCTTCGATGGCGATGCTGTCGACCCGGCGACCCAGGACGAAGCGAGCGTCGACCTGTTCGCTGCCGGGGTCGTGGCCGCCGTCCTGCCGGGTCTGACCCCGTAGCCAGATGATGGGATGCGCGCGAGTCGGTCGATGGGTGGGCGCGGTCGTTCGAGTCGTGAGGTAGGTCCCGATGGTGGGACCGGGTCTTCTTCTGGCTCGGCGGAACTTCTCATGGCGTTCAGTTCCGCAGAATGAGACTGCCGTGGCGGTCGGTGAATGCCCAGCCGCCGCCGCGTTTCCAGACGATCTCGATGCCGTTGTTGTGGACATAGGTATGGTGGTGGAAGCAGAGCAGGATTCCGGTGGCGACGTCGGTGTCGCCGTGGTCTCTGGCCCAATGAACGCAATGGTGACATTCGCACAGCCGAGCCGGCGCGTCGCAGGACGGG
>NZ_DATCNW010000064.1:0-22965 GCF_036565025.1 Pengzhenrongella sp. | reverse complement strand
CGTCAGCCCGGCGGGGTTCGGCCGCCAGTCCGGGTGGTCGGCCGGCGGGTCGCCGCGCAGCGCAAGGAAGCTGCGCACGCCCTCGTCGAGGAACTCCTCGATCACCGCGCTGACGTCCTCGCGGGAGACCCCCACGCAGGTCAGGTGGGCGATCGGCAGGACCGGCGTGCTCGCGATCAGGTGCCGGACGAGCTCGCGGGTGGTCTGCCGGGTCGAGCCGGACGCGCTGTAGGTGACCGAGATGAAGTCCGGGCGGGCCCCGGACAGCGCCTCGATGGTCTTGTACAACGCGTCCGTCGACTTCGGGGTCCGCGGCGGGTAGAGCTCGAACGAGACGGTCGGACGGTCGATCGCGGCACGCCGTGGCGGGCTCGGGGTGCCATTGGAACCGTCTAAAGACATATCAACTCCATCGGTCCTGGCGGAAGCACCCACACCCTCGAGAAATCAGGGGGGTTGCTGCGGCATCATCGAGCCAGGTCTCTCAGCCGCTCTGGATGGTTCAGAAAGCATAGACCGGGACCGGCGTCCGGAGTAGTGCCGCGCCGCCATGTGGGATGAGCACTGGGCTGAACAGGTCGTACGCGTAGGCAGGCGTGGGCCTGCACGACGTCGTGACGGGCCGGCTCGCCCCGTCGTCGTGGGTGAGCAGGGCCTGACCGGCGAGCGAGCCGGACAACTGTCCAGCCGCAGGTGGGAGGCCGTTCAGGGGGCGCGCCACCGGTTACGGTTAGCGCGCCAGCCACGGCGACCACGGACCGCTACTGGGGATCGCTGCGGGCGAGCGGTGACGACCATGCTCGAAAGCGACACCGGCGGTACCCGGGTTGGACGATCGAAGGGCATGGAACGTGGGGAACGAAGTCGAGCTGTCACCGGCGGCCGTCAAGGTGCGGGTGCGCGAGCTGGAGTCGCTGCTGACCCGACTCGACAAGATTTCGGAGTCGCTGCGCGAGGTGCGCAGGCGGCAGGGGAGACAGGCGTGGTCCGCGATCTTTCACTGTGGAGAGTTCGACTCGTCGTACGCCAGGTCGATCGGGGATCTGCACGAGACGTCGCTCAAGATCCGCACGAAGGTCGGCGTGATCCAGGTGAGCCTGCAGGAGAGCGCCGACAGCCTCGCCAGAACCGATCAGGACATCCAGGACAAGCTCACGATCCTTGCGAACCGGATCGAGGACGAGCCGCCCCTGCCGCGTGGCGGCGCTGGAGCGGCCGGCGGCTCAGGTGCCCAGCCGGCTGGGTTGGAGGTGGCTCCGGCGCCGTTCGGTTATCAGAGCCTCTACGGGGATCGCGCCACGATCCTGGCGGCACGACTGGGCGGTCAGGCGTCTTTCGGGGGCGGCGGGGGTTCGTTCTGAGGCTGGCGTCCGGGAGGGACGGTGCGCGCGTCCGCCGGGTCGTCGCGGCGACTCTCGTGCTGGGGCGACGCTGGGCGGGGTGCTCGGCGCGACGCCGGCGAGCGCGAATCCGGACCCGGCCGGGCAGGTCGGGCTTTGGAACTACGCCGCCTCCGGCTTCGATGCAGGAACCCGTTGCTGCGTAAGGACGCCGACGCGAAGCCCGCGTACGGCGACGTCGTCGGCGCCCCGGCCTCGACTCTGACGAGCGCGGGCGAGGTGACCAACCCGCCGCCGGGCGGTGCGCGGGAAAGCGGGAGCAGCTCGTTGCGGACGTTGCTGATTCTCGGTGGTCTGCTGTTCATCCCGGTCTGCGTGGCCGGGATCGTGGTTGCGGTCGTCGTGTCCCGCCGCAGACGTAGCATCGCCCAGCCCACGCCGCCGAACCTCGACGGCCCCGCGCACAACGTCCGAACCGGGTCCGGCCCGCCCCATGAGCACCTCCAAAGGAATTGATATGAACAACTCGGCTGGCCGTTCACTCGCAGGACGCGGTGGTTCGCGTCTTGGCCGCGGCGTCGCGGCCACTCTCGCGCTGGGCCTCCTCGGGGCGACCCTGGGCGGGGCGCTCGGCGCGGCGCCGGCGAGTGCGGATCCGGACCCGGTCGGGCAGGACGGACAGTGGTACTACGCCGACTCCAACCTCGACGCGGTCCACAAGCAGACCACCGGGAAGGGCATCACCGTCGCCGTCCTGGACGGCCCGATCAACCCCGCCGTCCCCGACCTCGTCGGCGCGAAACTGATCACCCGAGCCGACTCGTTCTGCGAGGACGAAAAGGGGGGCGTGCAACCCGGGACCGGAACGTCAGAGGCGTCTGCGCACGCGACTGGACTCGCCTCCTTGATACTCGGGACTGGGGCGGGCACGGGCGGCCAACCGGGCGTGCGAGGCGTTGCGCCCGGAGCGACCGTGCGTCACTACGCCGTAAAGATCGGCGAAGGTGGTGGATGTGAACTTTCCGGTGTGGGAGGGTTCGCGGCTGGTGTCGACCAGGCGGTTGCCGACGGAGCGAACATCATCAGCGTCTCGCTGTCCGGCGCCGAAGATAAAGAGAAACTCGACGCAATCGGCAGGGCGGAGCGGGCCGGCGTGATCGTAGTTGTGTCGTCGAACAACCGCGGGGGAACGGACCTGGGCTGGCCGGCGTCGGGTAACGGTGTGGTGTCGGTCGAAGCTTCCGACATCAATCACGACCTCAGTGACAGCGCGGTCACCAATCCGCTGCTTGCGGTTGTGGCTCCGGGTGTTTGGACCCGCGTCCTCTCCTGGTCCGACGGCCGCTGGGACACGTATGCACTCGCGAATGGTTCCTCGGTTTCGACGGCGTTCACGTCCGCAGTGTTGGCCCTGGTGTGGTCGGAGCACCCTAAGGCGAGCGCGAACCAGATGATCCAGACCTTGTTGCGGAACACCACGACGGGCAAGGGTCAGCTGGCTCGGAATGACGAGTGGGGGTATGGCGGCGTGTCGGTGGCCGCGATGCTGGCCGCGGATCCCACGAAGTACCCGGATGTGAACCCGTTGCTTCGGAAGGACGCCGACGCGAAGCCCGCGTACAGCGACGTCGTAGGCGCCCCCGCATCGACGAGCACAGGTGCCGCGAACAAGGCGCCGTCGGCCAAGACGGCAGACGGTGAAGGTGGTTCGTTGCGGACGTTGCTGATCCTCGGTGGTCTGGTGTTCGTCCTGGTCTGCGTGGCCGGGATCGTGGTCGCGGTCGTCGTGTCCCGCCGCCGGCGCACCACCGCGCAGCCCGCGCCACCCGCGTTGTACCGGTCGGTCACGTGAGTTCCGCCTCGAGGGAAGTGACGTTGAGATGACGAAGCGTTCGGAATTGCTTGGCCTGGTCGGGAAGACGGAGCCCTCGGTGTTCATCCAGCAGACCGCGGACTCCAAGTCCGTGATCGATACCGCGGCCGAGCTGGAGTCGATCGCCGCCGAGCTGGTGCGGATCGCCGGGGACCTGGGAATGAGCGGCCCCGCGGCGGACGCCGCGGTCGACACCTTCGTCGTCCTGTCGCGCAAGGTCAAGGTGCACGCGGACCAGACGACCCAGACGGCCAACGCCGCCATCAAGGCGCACAACGCGCTGCGTGAGGCGAAGGTGGCCTACGAGGCGCTGCCCTCCGGTGACGTGGGCGTTCTGGAGGGGGCGGCCATCGTCGCCAAAGAGACGGCCAATTGGAGCGCGCTCCCGGGTGTCGGGACGGTTGTGGGGGTGAACGTCGGGGCAGCGGAGGTGCTCGCGTTGTCCAACAAGCGCGAGCAGGCACGCGAGGACGCCGCGGACCAGGCCATCAACAACCTGAACGCCTCGATGATCACCGCAAAGAGCGCCCTGCACTACGCCCCGGCCACCGACGACGACCGCTATGCCGAGACGGCGATCACTCCCGCGCATTCCGTTACCCCTTCCACGGGCTCCGGCGCGGCCGGCGGCTGGAGTTCATCGATGGGTGGCTCGGGGTACACACCTCGGCTGGCTGGGGGCAGCGGCTCGGGTATCGCTGGCGGCGGAAGTATCGCTGGCGGCGCGGCCGCGAGTCTTGCTCAGTCGGCCGGTGGTTCCGGGGCCGAGTCCGGTTCGGGAATCGGTGGCATCGGGGCCCGGGGCATCGGTGGAGCGCTCATCGGAGGAGTGGCGGTCGGCGGCCTCGCGTTGGGGGCGGTTGCGCTGGCTCGCTCCCGGGCTGCCCGAGCGGCCTCGGGTGCCGGTGGCACCAGCGGGGTGTTGGGTCGTAGCAGTGAAGAGGGCGCAGGCGGGTTAGGTGGTCCCGGTCGCGGGGGCGCCGGCGCTGGTGGTCTTGCCGGTAGTCGCAGCGGCTCGACGAGCGGACTCGGCCGCGGGACGTCCGGCAGCGGTGCGGGGTCAGGTCTGTCGGGGACCACCGAGTCGGAGGGCGCCGGCGCCGGGTCGCGTGCGGGCGGCTCCGGCACCGCGGCAGGTTCCCGCAGCGGGGCCGCGACCGGTGGTGGCGCACCGATGGGCGGCGGCGGTGGCGGCGGTGCAGGTGGCTCGAGCAAGGGTCGCCGGGCCGGCGGCGGCGGGCACCTGGCCCCCCACCTCGACATCGCGGACGAGAAGTCCGACATCGACCTCGGCGCCGGGGCGAAGGCCGGTTCCCGCAGCGAGCTGCGGGCGCAGCGCGCGGCCCCCGTGGACGACTTCGAGCCGGACGAGACCTGGTAAGCAGTCGCAGCCCGTCGGAGTTGGTCCGCTGATGGCAGTCGATCGCGGTGCGGCGACGGTCTCGGGCGCGGTTTGCGTGCCCGAGACCGATGCCTCATAGGTCCGGAGCCGGCCGGGCCAGGACGACCGGGCAGGTCGCGAGGTGGTCGTCGACCAGGCCGCACGCCTGCATCGAGGCGTAGGCGGTGGTCGGGCCGACGAACCGGAAGCCATTCGCCTTGAGCTCTTTGGCGAGTGCCCGGGACTCGTCGGTCGTGGCGGGGACGCCCTCGAAGGAGGTCGGCTGGGGGCGGGAACCCGCCGGGGCGTGGGACCAGATGAGCTCGGAGAGCGTGCGGCCGTGGTCCCACAGCGTCAGGATCGCCCGGGCGTTCGCGATCGTGGCGAGAATCTTGGCCCGGTTGCGCACGATGCCGGCGTCGGTGAGCAGGCGGGCGACGTCGTCGTCGGCGAAGGCCGCGACCACGCGCGGGTCGAAGTCTCCGAATGCGGCGCGGAAGGCGGGGCGCTTGCGCAGGATCGTGATCCAGGACAGGCCGGACTGGAACGCCTCGAGGCTCACCCGCTCGAACAGCTCGTGCTCGCCGCGGACCGGGACGCCCCACTCGGCGTCGTGGTACTCCTCGTAGAGCGGGTCGCCGTCGCCGAAGCAGCGGGCGGTCGGGGTCGTCAAGAGAACCTCACGAGGGCGTACTTGCGCCCGATCAGCCTGGCCGCCTCGAGCCGATGGTTTCCCTGGATGATGCTGAGCGAGTCACTCGTGCGAGCCATGCGTCGGCCTCAATCGTCGGGCAACCCGGTGAAATCCTGGTGAACCGTACAGCGACCCTCCGACGCGGCCCACCGAGCGGCGGGCGCCGGGGTCCGCCCACTGCAGGTGGGACTGGGAGCAGGGCCTACTCGAGCGGGAAGCTCTGGCCGTGCTCCTCGGCCGGGCGCGGTCCGAAGATCCGCCGTTCGGAGGCCTCGATCCGGACGTCGTTGATGCTCGCCTCCCGGCGGGACATCAGGCCGTGCTCGTCGAACTCCCAGAGCTCGTTGCCGTAGCTGCGCCACCACTGCCCGGCCGGGTCGTGGCTCTCGTACTGGAAACGGACCGCGATCCGGTCTCCGTCGAAGGCCCAGAGCTCCTTGCGCAGCGCGTAGTCCAGCTCGCGCTGCCACTTGGCGGTGAGCAGCTCGACGATCGCGGCGCGGCCGGTGAGGAAGATGTCGCGGTTTCGCCAGACCGAATCCGGCGTGTACGCCAGCGAGACGCGTTCGGGGTCCCGCGAGTTCCAGGCGTCCTCGGCGGCTTGCACCTTCTGACGCGCGGTGGCGGAGTCGAACGGCGGCAGTGGGGGTCGGTCAGCCATGGCAGCGAGCCTAGGTGAACCTTCCCGCGCCGCGACCTGCGGCGCTGACCTGCACGGCCAGCAAACGACTTCCCCATGGCTAACGTCACTGTGACCTACCAGGAGATGCGCGACGCATCCAGGCGCCTCACCCGCCGGCGAGGAAAACATCACCTCCAAGCTCGGCGAGCTGCGCACGATGATCAAGGGACTCGTCAACGGCGGGTACGTGACCGACGCCTCGAGCAAGCAGTTCGACGAGTCGTACGACGAGTTTGACAGCGGTGCTGTGAAGATGGTCGAGGGCCTCGAGGGCCTGGGCAAGTACCTCACCGCCGCCGCGGACACCTTCGAGCAGGCCGACTCGGAGCTGGCCAAGGCACTCAACAAGTAGTGTCCCCCGGAGTCTGGGAACGGACCGCACGCCGCCGACGGCGATGGGCGGTCCGTTTCTGCGTGCACGATGGGCCCCGTCCATCACTCCTCACCGAAGAGAGCTCCGAAGCCACATGCCTGAGATGTTCTTCCGCAACGCCACGCTGAGCGATGTCCCGGCTCTGAGCGCGCTCGTCGAGCTGACCTATCGGAGCGAGTCCAGCCGAGAATCCTGGACGACCGAGGCGGATCTCTTCACCGGTACCCGAACCAACGAGGCCGAGATCGCGAAGCTCGTGTCGTCGCCCCGCAGCGCGGTGCTCGTCGGTGAGCTCGATGGCCGCGTCGTCGCGTGCTGTCACCTGGCGGACCGGGACGACCACACCTATGTGGGCATGTTCGCCGTCGACCCGTCGCTGCAGGCTCGGGGCGTGGGGCGTCAGGTGTTGTCGGAAGCCGAACGAGTGGCCGTCCAGGACTGGGACGCCCGCGAGATGCGCATGACTGTGATCACGACCCGGACCGCGTTGCTGGACTGGTACGTCCGGCGCGGGTACACCATGACCGACGACGTTCATCCGATGCCGGCCGAGCACGCGGCATCGGCGCGGCCGGGTATCGAGCTCAGCCTGGTCACGCTGACGAAGCACATCGCCGTCGCCGAGTGCGACACCGGTGATCTCCCGGCCTCGAAGTAGCAACGAGCCTTCAATCCCATTCGGGGGCGCAGCTCGGCCGAGGCCGAGACGTCGGCGCTGGTGAACACCTGGATCACACCCGCCCTCCCGGCGAGGGAGCGCAGCGGCGAGGTGCGCGGTGCGAGCACGATCACCTGGTCGCCGCGGGCCTGGTACGAGGCGGCCAGGGCGAGCAGCGCGGTGCTGCACTGTTGGCGACCTTCGTCTCGGCTGTCCGCACGGGTGCGCAGCCGCAGCCGGATGGGCACGTCGGCCTACGGACCCTGCGCATCGTGCTGGCCGCGCAGGAGTCGGCCCGGACGCGCGCGACCGTCACCATCACTGAGTAGCGCTCGGCGCGAGCGTGCGGGGCCCGGGCGTGCGACACCGCCGGTCTCAGCCCGCGAGAACGGTCCGGATCCGCTTCTCCGAGACCGGCCCGGGCGTCCCGAGCTGCTGGGCGAACAGGCTGACCCGCAGCTCCTCGAGCATCCAGCGGACCTCCGCGAGGGCGGTGTCCCTCGCGGCGTCCGGGGCCGCGTGGGCCGCCTTCTTGCGGGCGTCCGCGTAGGTGTCCTCGAGGTCGTGGATCTTCCAGGCCGTCTCGGCGTCGCGGTTTGGGTCGCTGGCCGCCTTGGCGAGCCGGTACTTGGCCGCGCGCAGGTACCGCGCGAGGTGCGGCAGCCTGGCCGCGCCCGTCTCGGCGATGAAGCCGTCGTGCACGAGCGCGGCCGCTTGCTCGCGGATGTCCTGCAGCGTGTTCAGCAGGGCGAGGCTCGTCGCGGCCCGCACGGCGCCGTCGAGCTCGCGTGCCGCGGCCAGCACGACGACGAGATCGGTCACGGTCCGGTGCACGATGTCCTCGAGGCCGCGGCGCACCGTGTCCCGGAGTGCGGTGTACGCGGCGGCGTCGCGCACCCCGGCCGGGGCGTGTGCGTCGATCAGGGCGTCGACGGCGGCCAGCTGGACCTCGCCGACCAGCACATCGGTGCTGCGGTACGGGCTGGCGGCGAGGGTGAGCGCCTGGGTGCCGGACCAGCGGCTGGTGATCCTGGCCGTCGCCAGCCCGGTCTCGAGCAGCAGCAGGCGCCGCAGGCCGCGCCGGTGGGTGCGGTCCTGGGCGGTCGGGTCGGCGAGCACGCGCAGGGCCACCGTCGTCGTCCTGGCAGGTCCGGGCTCCTCGACGAGCGCCGGGTACCCGCGGATGATGATGCCGCCCGCGGCGGGGGTCTCCACCAGGACGGGGATGCGGCCGTCGGGCAGATCCGCGGGCCAGGTGGTCAGTCCCGTTCGCTCGGCGATCGCGGGGGCGGCGGGTACGGCCGGTTGCCCGGCGGTCGCGGGGCTCCCGGGGGCCGACGGCGTCGGGCCGGCGCCCGTCCCGGACGCGCCCGTCCCGGACGCGCCCGGTGTCGCGTCGCCGGGCCGAGCCGGGGCGCCGGACGGTTTCGCGCCGCCAGGCTGCGCCCCGCCCGCTGCCTTTGCGGCCTTCGCCGCCGACGCGCGCCCGGACTCGCGCACGGCGTCGCGCACCGCGGACCGCACGGCCACCCGGACGGCGTCCTGGGTGTGGGCCGCGAGGCGGCGCTGGAGCGAGAGCAGGTCCTTGCTCTCCTCGAGCATGACGGCATGCCCGGCGCGCTCCTCGTGCACCCGGAACGTCATCCGCAGGTGGGCGGGCAACCGCTCGTCGTCCCACGCGTCGTCGGGGATCTCCACCCCGCGCAGCGCGCGAACCGCCGCGGCGATCGCCTCGTGCACGGAGCCCGCCATGTCGCCCGCGCGGACGGTGTCCACCCAGCTCGGCAGGTTCGCGTCGATCCACCCGACGACGTCCCGTGCGACGTCGGGGGTGGGCACCAGCTGGACCCGCACCGGCTTGGCGAGGGACCGCAGCAGCGCGGTCACCAGCTCCTCGCGGACCCCGGGGACCATCCAGTCGAAGCCCTCCGGCCGGACCCGGTTCAGCACCACGACCGGGATATGTACAGTCACGCCATCGGCATCTGTACCAGGCTCGAACTGGTACGTGAGCGGCAGCTCGAGGTCGCCCTGCGGCCACCTCGAGGGGAAGTCGGTCTCGCTCACCGAGCCGCGGACGGCGTCGGGCACGAGCATCGCGAGGGTGAACGTGAGCAGGTCCGGCGCGCTGCGCTGCGCGGTCTTCCACCAGGTGTCGAAGTGGCGCGCGGAGACGACGTCGGCCGGGACGCGCTCGTCGTAGAACGCGTACAGCTCGTCGTCGTCCACCACCAGGCCGCGCCGGCGGGCACGATGCTCGAGGCTCTCCGCCTCGGCGAGCAGCGCGCGGTTGTCGTGGAAGAACGCGTGGTGCGTGGTCCAGTCGCCCTCGACCAGCGCATGCCGGATGAACAGCTCGCGCGCGTGCTCGGGGTCGACCTTCGCGTACAGCACCCGGCGGCCGTTGACGATCGGCACCCCGTACAGCAGCACCTTCTCGGACGCCATCGCGGCGCCCTGCTTGGTCGACCAGGCGGGCTCGGAGTAGGTGCGTTTGACCAGGTGGGCGGCCAGTTCCTCGGCCCACTCGGGCTGGATCCGCGCGGCGTCGCGGCCCCACAGCCGGGACGTCTCGACGAGCTCGCCCGCCATGATCCAGGCCGGCGGCTTCTTGGACAGCGGCGAGCCGGGGAAGATCGCGAACCGGGCCCCGCGCGCGCCGAGGTACTCGTTGCGAGCGCCCTTGCGGGCCGACGTCGCGGGCTTCTTGGTGCGCGCCGGGGCGGCGCGGACCTCGGTCGCCTCCTGCATGCCGATCTGGGAGAGCAGGCCGGACAGCAACGAGACGTGGATCCTGTCCGCGTCCCAGTCCAAGCGCAGGGTGGTGGTCTCCGCCGTGTCGCTCGCGAGCACGGCCTGTGCGGCGCCCGGGGCGGTGCGGCGGCGGGGCGGGGTCGACGCGGCGGTCGCGTCGGCGGCCGGCGCGGGCGCCGACTCGGTCGTGTGCCGCGGGCGGGCCGGCTCGACGCGGATCCCGAGCGGCTTGGCCATCTCGCGCAGCTGGGTCACGACGTCCTGCCACTCGCGCAGCCGCATGTAGTTGAGGTGCTCCGAGCGGCACATGCGCCGGAACGCCGAGCTGCCCAGCTCGCGCTGGGCGTCCTTCACGTGCTCCCACAGGTTCAGGTAGGTCAGGAAGTCCGACGTCGGGTCGGCGAACCGCGCGTGCAGCTGGTCGGCCTGCTGGCGCTGCTCGAGGGGCCGTTCGCGCGGGTCCTGGATCGACAGCGCGGCGGCGATGATCATGACCTCGCGCGCGACGCCGCGCCGCCCGCCCTCGACGATCATCCGCCCGAGCCGCGGGTCCATCGGCAGCTGCGCGAGCGCCCGCCCGACCTCGGTCAGCCGCGCCCCCACCTTGCTGCTCGCGCCGCCGCCCCCCGAGTTGTCAGCCGGTGCGCGCGCCAGGGACCGCGCTGCGGCTGACAAGTCCGCGGCGGGGGAGGGGGGTGGGGTCGTCTCCAGGGCGCCGAGCTCGGTGAGGAGCTGGACGCCGTCGCGGATCGAGCGCGTGTCGGGGGGCTCGACGAAGGGGAAGCGGGCGACGTCGTCGGGCGTGGAGGCGACGCCGACGGCGACCATCTGCAGGATGACGGCCGCGAGCGAGGTGCGCAGAATTTCCGGCTCGGTGAACTCCGGGCGCGACTCGTAGTCGTCCTGCGAGTACAGCCGGATCGCGATACCGTCCGCGACGCGCCCGCAGCGCCCGGCGCGCTGGTTCGCGCTGGCCTGCGAGACCGGTTCGATCGGCAGCCGCTGCACCTTGGTCGCCTTGGAGAACCGCGAGATGCGCGCGGTGCCCGGGTCGATCACGTACCGGATGCCGGGCACGGTGAGCGAGGTCTCGGCGACGTTGGTCGCCAGCACGATCCGGCGGGTGGAGTGCCGCTCGAACACCTTGTGCTGCTCGGCGGACGACAGTCGCGAGTACAGCGGGATGATCTCGACGGCGTCGGGCCGGCGCTGGTCGGCGACGCGCGGGCCGAGGTGCCCGATGAGCGCGTCCTCGGCGTCGCGGATCTCGCGTTCGCCCGAGAAGAACACCAGGATGTCGCCCGGACCCTCGATGAACAGCTCGTCGACCGCCTCGCACACGGCCGTGAGCGGGTCGCGGTCCTCCTGCGCCGCCCGCTTGTCAGCCCTGGCGCGCGCTGCGTCTGACAACCCGGAGGACGCCGACTTGTCAGCTCGTCCGCGGTCCCCGGCGCGCGCTGCGGCAGACAACTCGTCGGGGTCGTCGGTCTCCGCGTCGGGGGAGAGGGGGCGATAGCGGATCTCGACCGGGTACGTGCGGCCGGTGACCTCCACGACGGGCGCCGGCGTGCCGTCCTGCGCGGCGAAGTGCTCCGCGAACCGCGCGGAGTCGATAGTCGCGGAGGTGATGACGACCTTGAGGTCCGGGCGCTGGGGCAGCAGCCGGGTGAGGTAGCCGAGGATGAAGTCGATGTTGAGCGACCGCTCGTGCGCCTCGTCGATGATCAGGGTGTCGTAGGCGCGCAGCATCGGGTCCCGCTGGATCTGCGCGAGCAGGATCCCGTCGGTCATCACCCGCACGAGCGTCGCGTCCGACGACGTGTCGGTGAACCGCACCTGGTACCCGACGATCTCGCCGAGCGGCGTGCCGATCTCCTCGCTGATCCGCTCCGCCACCGTGCGCGCCGCGATCCGCCGCGGCTGGGTGTGCCCGATCTGCCCGGCGCGCCCCCGCCCGAGCTCGAGCAGGATCTTCGGCAGCTGGGTCGTCTTGCCGGACCCGGTCTCGCCCGAGACGATCACGACCTGGTGGTCCCGGATGGTCGCGGAGATGTCCTCGCGGCGCGCGGAGACGGGCAGGTCCGGCGGGTAGGTGATCGCCGGGACGACGACGGCGCGGCGCACCTGCGCCTTGCGGCTCCCCCGGGCGGACTGCCGCGCGTCGGCGGACTCGGGGGTGTCGTTGCGGGGGGTGCGGTCGGAGCGGGGCGGTCGGTCGCCTCGTTGCCGGGCGTTGCGGGCCGGCCGGTCGCGGTGAGCCGACCTGTCGTCCGGGGTGGTCTCGGTCCGTCCTGATGATTCTTCCGGCGTTTGCTCGGCCGGGCTCGGCGCTCCGGCCGGTTGCGTATCGAGGCCCCCCGGGGCGCCCGGCGCCCCGGTTGCGCGACCGCGACGTCCGCGTGAAGCCCCGCCGCGACGTCGTCGGGCACGCTGGTTCGGCTCGGTGCCGGAGGGGGCGTCCTGCCCGTCGGGCGTCGGCGCGTTCGCGGGCTGCGCCGCGGTCGCCGGGCGGGGCGGGGTCACCTGCCCGCCGTGTGATCCTGCTTCGCCTTCACCCACGACCGACCATTCTCCCCGACCCGGGCGCCCGCCGACGACGTGTTTTCGCGCGAGCGCCGGTCGCGGGCGTTGTCCAAGGCCCGGAAGTCGCCGTCAGACCCGGGCCGAGACGTCGACCTCGGCCGGAACCGTGAGGCGGAGCTTGGTGCACAGGCGCTTGAGCTCGGCCTGCTCGGTCGGGGTGAGCACCGACCCGACCCGGGCGACGATCGAGCGGGCGTGCCGGCGTCCGGTCTCCCGCTGGGCCTCGCGGCCGGCGTCGGTCAGTGCGACGATCGTGCCGCGGCCGTCGAGCGGGTCCCGCAGGCGGCTGACCAGGCCCTCGAGCTCCATGCGGTCCACCAGGCGGCTGAGCCCGGGCTGGCTGAGGCGCACCGTCTCGGCGAGCTCACCGAGCCGCGCGCGACCGGTCGGGAACCCGGTCAGGGTGTACAGGACGTCGTACTCGGGCATGGTGACCGATTCGCCGCGGAAGTCCTCCGCGAACTCCTTGATCAGCGTGATCTGGGCGCGCAGCAGCGCCTCCCAGGCGTCGACGGCGAGACGGGTCATGCGCGCTCCTGAGAACTTGTGGACGGCGCGGAACCGTCCCCAGATTGATGCATCTGCATAGAACATAACCCGCTGCGACGGACGGTATTCCGCCGGTGTCACCGCGCCGCTGCGCTTCGGCTCCGCGATGTTCACACCCCGCGGCGGGCGCAGCAAGCTGGCACCTCGACGGGCGCTCCTACAGTGAGGTCATGACAGCCGATGGGGAGACCCGGGCCATCGCGGCCCTCGAGGCGGCGGGCGTCGACTACACCGTGGCCCGGCACGGGCGGGTGGCCTCGCTCGCCGAGGCGGCCGCGGCGCGCGGCATCGCACCTGCGGGCATCGTCAAGACGATCGTGGTCCGCCGGGCCGACGACGACTACCTGTTCGTCCTCGTCCCGGGCGACCGTACGATCTCCTGGCCCAAGCTGCGGGCGCTGCTCGGCGTCAGCCGCCTGTCGATGCCCGACGCCGCGACCGCCAAGGCCGTCACCGGGTACGAGCGCGGCACGATCACCCCCTTCGGCGCCCTGACCGCCTGGCCGGTGATCGCCGACGAGCGCGTCCCGGGCCACCCGGCCTCGATCGGCGCCGGCGCCCACGGCGTGTCCGCGACCCTGGACGGCACCGCCCTGACGACAACCCTCAACGCCACCATCGCCGACGTCACCGACCCCGAGCCCCCCACCTGAGTCGACGACTCCGCCGAACTCGTAATCTGACGCCGAACTCGGACATTGCCGTGTGCGAGCTCGGCGTGATTGTCCGAGTTCGGCGATCGGACTTGACGCCTCAGGCGTGGTTTTGGGCGGGGTCGCGCGGGAATACTCTCTGATTCCTGGCGGGGCTGGCGCGTCATCGACCGAGCACGAGATGAGATTCATGTGACCTTCGAGCACAACGCCCGGCCGGCCGAGACCACGATCCGGACGAGGCCTTTCGGGTGGCTGCCCATGTTGGTGGCCGCGGCGGCCCTCCTCGCGGATGCTGCCCTGTTGGCGCCCGATAGGTCCGGGCCGATGTCCCCCCACTTTTTCTTCGTGTCGCTGGGCTGCCTCATGGCAATCGAAGCATTGTGGCTGCGGACCCGCGGCATTGATCTGACGCCGGAGTTCGCCGTGGTGCGGGGTTTCCGGCGTCGGAGCATTCCGTGGAGCGATGTGCAGGCTGTGCTCTACCGCCGGCGCAAATTCAACACGTGGGACGTTCAGCTCATCCTGGCGAGCGGGAAGCCGGTGGCGCTGCGGGCGCCGACGAAGTGGCTGGGCTTCGGCGTCGCGCGGTACGACCGGGACTTCCACCGCATCGGCCAATGGTGGCTGGCCCACCGCGTCGACTCCTGGACCCCCGCCCCACCCCAGGCATAACCGACCGCTCAAAGGACCGCCACCGACCCCGCGACACCGAGGGCAACTCCGCGCCGAATGCCGAGACTCGCGTCTCACTCGGACGTTTGCAGCCTGCGCACCCTCAGTGCAGCCCTCTGTGCAGCGAGAGTGCACCAAAACGCCTCATTCACTGCACTTTCGCTGCACAGAGGGCTGCGTGTGTACTGAATGCGAGAGCGAGGTTCTGTTGTAGAGATGGGATCTTGTGATTGCAATGCTGTGTGAGAGATGAGGGTGGGCCCCTCGGATTCGTCTGGCAGTAGACGATTCCAAACCGCCATGAGCTGCTGCGGTGAATGAGTCGTGGTGGTGAGCGTCATGGAAAAGTCACCGGAAGAGGTGGCAGGTGTGGTCCGAGCAGACGAACGAGAGTGAACCATCGACGAAGCGTCGTTAAGTGGAAGTGGCATCAGAACCAGAAGCTGCAGCTTCTTCTGGGATAAGTCAAGGGGTGGAGTCTGCATGCTGCCTTGGCGGTGTCCGGCGTATAGGTGGCGTGATCTCGGACCAGGCTCTCGCACGGAACAGTAGAACTCCTCGCCCGGTCCATCGGCCGCGTGATTGACGGGGTCGTGAACGAGGAAGCGTGAGTTGTGAAGAGCAACGAATGCGAATATCGCATACCGGGCAGGAGGGCGGACCGACCCGTAGTAGCGGTGAAGCACCTGTAATGGGGGTGGAGCGAAGGGGTCGGGTTGTTGAGCATCACCGACAGATCAACTGGCGACGGAAGGAATCTGATGGCAGATGCGAGGCTTGCGAGTAAGTCGTTTGACATACCGAAGCAGATTGTTGTGGAAGCCTATTTGAAGGTGCAGGCAAACAAGGGTGCTGCCGGCGTGGACCGGCAGAGCCTGGCAGATTTCGCGCAGGACGAGAAGAACAACCTGTACAAGATCTGGAATCGGATGTCTTCGGGGACCTATTTCCCCGCGCCGTTGCGCGTGGTGGAGATCCCGAAGTCGGATGGGAAGGGCGTGCGCACCCTGGGAGTGCCCACGGTCACGGACAGGATCGCCCAGACGGTGGTGGCCATGCTGCTGGAGCCCGAGGTGGAGAAGATCTTCCACCCCGACTCCTACGGCTACCGCCCCGGACGGTCGGCACTGGACGCGGTCGGGGTCGCCCGCAAGCGTTGCTGGAAGCAGAGCTGGGTGCTCGACATGGACATCCAGGGATTCTTCGACAACGTCCCGCACGAACCCATCCTCAAGGCAGTCGCGCACCACACCCAGGAGAAATGGATTCTCCTGTACGTGGGCCGCTGGCTGACCGCACCGATTCAACGACCAGACGGAAGCCTGGTTGTCCCGGAGCGCGGCACCCCACAGGGCTCCGCGATCTCCCCGTTGTTGTCGAACATGTTCATGCACTACGCGTTTGACGCGTGGATGGACCGCACCCATCTCGGGGTGCCGTTCGAGCGTTACTGCGATGACATCATCGTGCACTGCGTCAGCCAGACCCAGGCACGTTCCCTCTGGGAATCGATCGCACAGCGTCTCGCAGAGTTCGGCCTCACTCTCCATCCGGACAAGACACGGATCGTGTACTGCTACCAGAAGGGTCGACCTCGCAAGCCCGACGAGTCGGGCGAGTTCACCTTCCTGGGGTACACCTTTCGGCCACGCAAAGTGCTCGCCAAAGACGGAACCGGCCAGACGGGATTCCTCCCGGCCGTCTCCAACCAGGCGAAGCGCCACATGGGCGCCGACATCCGAGCATGGAGAATTGGCCGACGAACAGACCTGTCCTTCAAAGAACTAGCGATCATGATCAATCAAAAGGTCGCTGGTTGGATCACCTACTACGGACGATTCTACAAGTCCGAGCTGAGCAACTTCCTCGGCCAACGCCTCAATGAGATCCTCGTGCGCTGGGCGTGCCGAAAATACAAGCACCTGCGTCGGCACAAACGTCAAGCCCGGATACAACTCGCGAACATAGCCCAGAACGACCGGCGCTGGTTCGCGCACTGGAAGTTCGGGGCACTACCCACAGGCTCAACGATGGGAGCCGTGTGACGGGAGACTGTCACGCACGGTTCTGAGAGAGCCGGGGGGTGAAACTCCCCCCGGCCACTCACCACAGAGCGCTGCACTGAGCCCAGCCACTCACGGGATTGACGGGCCGACCCGCCATCGAGCTCGCCGGCCAGCCGAAGGGCCAAGACCTCATCGTTCAGCGGCCGGTGTCGGCGGGGAGGATGCGGCCGGCGACGGCGGCGGCGGTGGCTGCGAGGAGGGCGGAGACGGCGAAGCAGGTGAGGTAGGCGGCGGG
Organism: Pengzhenrongella sp.; assembly: GCF_036565025.1. Lineage (NCBI taxonomy): Bacteria > Bacillati > Actinomycetota > Actinomycetes > Micrococcales > Pengzhenrongella > Pengzhenrongella sp. The sequence goes on along the minus strand of NZ_DATCNW010000064.1, from coordinate 6,449 downwards.
GGTTGCGTCGTTCGCGACCAGGGCAGCGAAGACCGGGCCGCTGGCGGCCAGCACGGCCGCCGCCGCGAGGGACTCGTTGAGCTGAAGCGCGGACGTGTTCACGCCCTGCTCCTCGGGTTCCGACAGGCGCAGGGTGAGCAGCGAGAGCATCGGGTAGGTCAGGCCCATCCCGAGCCCGGCCGCACCCCAGCCCGCCAGGCTCGCGGCGACCGGGAACGCGGGCCAGATCGCCAGCGCGGCGAACCCGACCCCCAGCGCGATCGAGGCGCAGCCGACCCGCAGCACCGTCCGGTCGTCCCACCGCCCGTCGTAGCGTCCGCGCAGCCAGGAGCCGGTGGACCAGGTGAGCGCGGCCGCGGTCAGCGCGAGGCCCGCCTGCGAAGGGCTGAGCCCCCGCTCGGTGGTGAACAGCAGCGGCAGGTACACCTCCGCCCCGAAGAACGCCGCCCCGAGCAGCCCGCGCACCACGATCACGGCCGGCAGGCCGCGCGCGGCGCGCAGCGTGCCGCGGGGCAGCAGGCCGGGGACCGTTCCGGCGAGCAGCGCGAGGCCGGCCAGGCCGACCAGCACCGCCGCGAGGCCCCGCTGCTGCCCGGCGACGTGCAGCGCGAGCACCCCGGTCCCGGCGCCGAGCGCCCGCAGGAGTCGCGGCCGGTCGAACGACGAGGCCGGCGGTGCCGAGGGGGCCGGCGAGGAACCCGCCGGGGCGGCTGGCGCGTCGTCGTCGGGCAGGTCCTCGTCGGGCTGGGAACTGCGGCGCAGGGCCGGGCGCAGGATCAGCACGGCCGGGACCACGAGCACGGGGACCGACAGGAACACCCAGCGCCAGCCGAGGTGCTGGGAGATCAGGCCCGCGATCAGCGGCCCGACGACCGAGGGCAGCACCCAGGCGGCGGCGAACAGCGCGAAGACCCGGGCCCGCAAGCCGTCGGGGAACACCCGCGCGACCACGACGTACAGCGCGACCGTGAGCATCCCGGACCCGAGGCCCTGCACGACCCGTCCGGACACGAGCACGCCCATCGTCGCGGCGGTGCCGGCGATCACGAGTCCGGCAACGAACAGCGCGACCCCCGTGAACAGGGGCGCCGCCGGCCCGCGCCGATCGGCCCAGCCGCCTGCGGCGACCATGCCGACCACGCCGGACGCGAGCGGCCCGGCGAACGCCATCGCGTACAGCCCGATCCCGCCGAGCGCGGCGACGACGGTGGGCATCGTGGTGGTCACCGCGAGTGCCTCGAACGCGGACAGCGCGACGAGCGCGACCATCCCGATCGTCACCGCGCGGTACTCGGGCGACAGCGGCCCGACGGCGCGCGCGGCCGTCGGCCGAGGGGGCTGGTCCGGCGAGGCGGCGGGGACAGTCGGTTCGGTCGTGGCGGTGGTCATCGTTCTCCCAAGGCTAGCGGGGGGCACCGACACAGCCTCGGGCCTCAACCATGGTTGAGGTCAAGTAGATTGACGTGGCATGGCTCGCGAGCTCACCACCCCCGGCGTCCCGACTGCCCTTCCGGCGGTCGGGCTGACCGTCGGCCAGGTCGCACAGCGCAGCGGCGTGGCCATCTCGACGCTGCACTTCTACGAGCGGCAGGGCCTGATCGCCAGCACCCGCACCACCGGCAACCAGCGCCGCTACCGGCGCGACGTCGTCCGCCGGGTCGCCTTCATCCGGGTGTCCCAGCGGGTCGGCCTGCCGCTCGCCGACATCCGCGACGCGCTGGCCCGCCTCCCCGCCGGCCGCACCCCGACCAAACGCGACTGGACCCGCCTGTCGGCCATCTGGCACTGCGACCTCGACGCGCGCATCGAGCAGCTCGTCCGGCTCCGCGACAGCCTGAACGACTGCATCGGGTGCGGCTGCCTGTCGCTGAAGAGCTGCCGCCTGGCCAACCCCGACGACGCGCTCAGCGCCCAGGGCCCCGGCCCGCGCCGCCTGCTGGTCGACGGCATCAGGCCCCTGCCCGACGACGACGCGGAGGGCTGAGCGGGCCCGTTGCGGCCAAGCGACCCTCGCCGTCGAGCCCCCGCGCCCGCGTGCCCCGTTTGCCCGTGCCCGCGTGCCTCAGCCTGGGGCGTCGGCCGCTGACAGGGACGCGATGTGCTCGAGCACGGTGTCCAGGGCGATCTCGAGCGGGCCGGTCTCCCGCCTGACCTTGGTGAGCAGCAGGCCGCCCTCGACGGCAGTGAGGAGGGCCACCGCGAGGCGGTCCGGATCGGCGTCGGCGCGCAGGACGCCGCGATCGCGCATCGCCCGCAGGCCCGCGCGGATCGGCTCCTCCCAGCGCGCGAAGGCCATCACCAGGTCCGCGCGGGCGTCCGGTTGCGCATCGGCGAGCTCGTTCGCGAGCGAACCGAGGGCGCAGCCGCCCTGCCAGTTCCGCCGTACCTGCACCTCGACGATCCGGTCGCGCCAGGCCCGGAGCGCGTCGAGGCTGTCGAGGGGGTCGGTCAGCAGGTGCTGGGTGGCGAGGACGCCGTCGGCCCGGTGTGCGATGACCGCGCGCACGAGGCCCTGCTTGTCGCCGAAGTAGTGGTACAGCTGCGACGCGCTCACGCCCGCGGCGATCTGCACGTCCTCGATGCTGGTCCCGGCGACCCCGCTCTCGAAGATCAGCCGGGCCGCGACGCCGACGATCCGCGCGCGGGTCGCCTGCCCCTTCGCGGTCAGCCGGGGCTCGTGCGCCACGGCCTGGGTCGTCCTGGTGCCGGTCATGGTGCGAGCCTACGCCTTTTTTGGAGTTGACATTCCAAAATGAGATCCGCAAGGTTGGAGCGTTCGTTCCAAAATCGCATGATCATCGAAGGCGGACTCCATGCAGGTACTTGGGCAACGAGCCAGCTTCTGGGTGGCCGCCGCGGTCGCCGCCGTCGCGCTCTGGACCAGCGCAGCACCCTCCATGACCTACCCGTTGTACGCCGCGCAGTGGCACCTCAGCCCCACGGTCACGACCGGGATCTTCGCGGTGTACCCCGCCACCCTGGTTGTCGTGCTGGTGCTCTTCGGCGACCTGTCCGACTACCTCGGACGTCGCGCGACGATCCTGCTCGGCCTCGTCTCCTCCATGCTGGGCGTGCTGCTCTTCGCTGTCGCACCGAACGTCGGGGTGGTCCTGGCGGGTCGCGCGCTGATGGGAATCGGCGTCGGGCTGTCGCTGAGCCCCGCGACCGCCGCGATGGTCGAGTTCAGCCCGCCGGGCCAGGCGAAGCGCGCGAGCGCGATCACGACGGCGGCGACGGCGCTCGGCCTCGGGCTCGCCACCCTGGTCGGCGGCGGGCTGATCGAGTTCGCGCCCTTCCCCTTGCACCTCGACTTCTGGCTGCTGCTCGTGGTCGTGGCGGGCGTCTTCGGCGCGGCGTGGTTCCTGCCGCGCCACACCCCGGACGAGGCGACCGGGCGCTGGCACCCGCGCGCCCCGCACCTCCCCCGCGCCCTGCGCGGGCTCTTCACCACCTCGGCGGTCGCGGTGACGGCGGCTTTCGGCGTCGGCGCGGTGATGATGTCGCTCGGCGCTCAGATCGCACGCGACCTCATCGGGAGTGACAACGCACTCGTCAGCGGCGCGACGTTGACCGTGTTCGCCGCCGTCGGCGGCGTGGTCGCGGTCCTCGCGAGGAATGTGCCGGCGAACAAGGCAATCGTGCTGGGCGGCGTCGTCACGGCGCTCGGGATGTCGTTGCTCGGGGTCGCCGCGGCGCAGAGCTCGCTGAGCGTGTTTCTGGCCGCGTCGATCGGGATGGGGGCCGGCTACAGCCTGCTCTTCCTCGGCGGCCTCAGCCTGATCAGCGCGAAGGCCCCCGCGCACCACCGCGCCGGCACGCTGTCGGCCGTCTATCTGGTCGCTTACCTGATGCAGGGCGTGATCGCGCTCGGGCTCGGGGCGGAGGCCACCGCCGAGGGCCTGCGAGCCGCCCTCGCCGTAGGCGCCCCCGCAATCGCGATCCTCGCCGCAGCCGCGCTCACCCTCGCCCTCTCCATCGGCCGCTACCGCCCCCAACCCGCCTAACCACCCCCGACACCGCCTCACCCATCCCCGCCGAACTCGGAGGCTTGCGTCGAACTCGGACACTGCAGTGTCCGAGTTCGGGCTGAAACTCCGAGTTCGGCGGCCGGGTCTTGAGGCCGGCGAGGGGTGGTGCGGAGTGGCTGCGGGGGCGTGTCGGTGGGGCGGGTTACCGTCTCGGCATGCGCCTTCTGCACACCTCCGACTGGCACCTGGGGCGGAGCCTGCACGGCGTCGACCTGCTCGAGCACCAGGCCGCCTACCTCGATCACCTGGTCGAGGTCACGCGCACCGAGGGGGTCGACGCGGTGCTCGTCGCGGGCGACATCTACGACCGCGCGGTGCCGCCCGTCGAGGCCGTGACCCTGCTGTCCGAGACCCTCGCGCGCCTCGCCGAGCACGCGGTCGTGGTGCTCACGCCCGGCAACCACGACTCGGCGATCCGGCTCGGTTTCGGCGCGGGCCTGATGCGCGCCGGGGTGCACCTGCGCACCCGGGTGGCCGATGTCGCCTCGCCCGTCACGCTGGTCCCTCGGCCGGGGAGCGGCGAGCCCGCTGTGCTGGTCTACGGACTGCCGTACCTGGACCCCGACGTCGTGCGCCGGTCGCTGGCCCCGGACCGGGACACCCCGCTCGCGCGGTCGCACGAGGCGGTCACCGGTGCCGCGATGGATCGGGTCCGCGCCGACCTCGAGGCCCGGACCGCCGCCGCCACCGCGGCGGGGGATGCCCGGCCGCGCGCCGTCGTGCTCGCGCACGCGTTCGTGCTCGGCGGGGCCGCGTCCGAGTCCGAGCGGGACATCCGGGTGGGCGGCGTGGACCACGTCCCGGCCGGGGTGTTCGCCGGCATGGACTACGTCGCGCTCGGGCACCTGCACGGACCGCAGCGGATCGGCGGGCCGGCCGGGACCCTGCTGCGGTACTCGGGCTCGCCGCTCGCGTACTCGTTCTCCGAGCTGCACCAGGTGAAGTCGAGCGTGCTGGTCGACGTCGGCCCGGACGGCGTCGTCGGCGAGCCCCGGCTGGTCGCGGCGCCCGTACCGCGGCGCCTCGCCGACGTCACCGGCACCCTGGCGGACCTGCTCGGCGCGGCCGGCGAGGCGTACCTCGCGGACTGGGTGCGCGTGACGGTCACCGACGCGGCGCGCCCGACGGAGCTCTATGCGCGCGTCCGGGAGCGGTTCCCGCACGCGCTGGTGGTCCAGCACCGCCCGCCGACGTCGGCCGTGCGCGCGCATGTCGTGGTGACCTCGGCGCGGGACCCGCTCGAGGTGGCCGCCGAGTTCGTCGAGCACGTCACCGCGGCCGGGCCGACCGACGCCGAGGCCGGCGCGCTGCGCAGCGCGCTCGAGCACGTGCTCGCCCTCGAGCGCAGCGCCTGATGCACCTGCGCTCCCTCACCCTGCAGGCGCTCGGACCGTTCGTCGGCCGGCACACCATCGATTTCGAACAGCTCGGGGCGTCCGGCCTCTATCTGCTGGAGGGACCCACCGGCGTCGGCAAGTCCACCCTGATCGACGCCATCGTCTTCGCGCTGTACGGCAAGGTCGCCTCGGCGGAGGCGAGCGACGACCGGCTGCGGTCCGGCTTCGCCGACGAGGACACCGAGACCTTCGTGGACCTGGTCTTCGAGACCGGGTCGGGCGCGTACCGGGTGCGGCGCAGCCCCGAATGGCTGCGCGCGAAGAAGCGCGGCTCGGGGACGACCAAGCAGCAGGCGACCGTCAAGCTGTGGCGCCTCGCCGGGCCCGACGCCGCCGCGGCCGATCCCGACGCCGCCCCGGCCGATCCCGCCGCCGGGGCGGTGGATCCCGACGGTGAGCTGATGTCGACCCGGCTGGACGAGGCCGGCCTGGAGATCCAGCACGCGATCGGGCTCGACCGGACGCAGTTCGTGCAGACGATCGTGCTGCCGCAGGGGGAGTTCGCGAGCTTCCTGCGCGCGGATCCGGAGAAGCGCCGGGGCCTGCTGCAGAAGGTGTTCGCGACCGGGGTGTACGAGCGCGTCCAGGACCAGCTGGTCGCGATGCGGATCGAGGCGCAGCGCGCGGTCGCTGCAGCCCAGACCCGCGTCGGCGCGGCCGCCGCCCAGTTCGTCGGCGCCGCCGGCATCACCGACCTCCCCCCTGAGTTGTCAGACGTTGCGCGGTCTACAGGGCGCGCTGGGACTGACAACTTGGCGGGTTCTGAGTTGTCAGATGTTGCGCGTTCTACAGGGCGCCCTGGGACTGACACGTTGGTGGTCGAGGGGGCGGGCGGGCTTGTTGGCGCTGGCGAGCTTCGGGCGCTCGGAGACACGGCGTCCGCCGGGCTGCTGCCGGCGGTCCTCGCGCACGTCGACGCCCTCGCGGCGGTCGCCGGGGAGGCTCGGGTGCTCGAGGACGCCGCGGCCGCGGACCTCGTGCTCGCCCGTGCCGCGTGCGACGAGGCCAAGGCCCTGGCCGACGA
>NZ_DATCNW010000063.1:0-2861 GCF_036565025.1 Pengzhenrongella sp. | reverse complement strand
CTGTCGATGAGGATGCCGCCGAGGATCAGGCTGCCGGCGTTCCCGCGGCCGCCGAAGCCGCCGCCCTGCCCGCGGCCGCCGCGCTCCCGCTCGAACTCCTCGACGTCCTGCTGGGCGAGGTACTGCGCCTGGCCGCCGAGCTCGTCGGCCCGCTCGGCAGCCTGCAGCCCGCGCGAGGGATCGGCGCCGGCCAGGGACTCGGCCTCGTCGAGGAGCCGCTGCGCCTCGGCCAGCCGGGTACGGGCCTCGGGCCCGACGGCGCCGCGACGCGTGTCGACGTAGGCGGCCACGCCCCGGATCCTCGAGCGCATCGGCCCGAGGGCATTGATCAGCTGCGTGCGCACGCGCTCGGCCCGCTCCGCCTCGTCGCGCGACGGCTCGAGCGCCTTGTCCAGGGCCGCCTCGGTGGTGCGCAGGGCGCGCAGGAGCTCCAGCGGGTCGCTCTGCGGACCTGCGGCAAGGGCCGCGTCGCGCGCGGCGGCCGCGGTGGTGGCCGCCGCGCGGACCGCGGGGTCGCCCGGGGCGAGGCGCTCGACGTCGACCAGGTCGGACCCGAGCGAGGCGATCCCGGCGGCGATCGCGGCCGAGGCGCCCGCGAGCGCCTCCCCCGCGTGGTCGACGGCGTCGAGCAGGCTCACCGCCTGCGCGACGGCGTGCTCGGCGGTGCGCCCTGCGTCCACCGCGGTCCCGCGGTCCTCGGCCGCGATCGCCTCGCGGCCCCTGGCGACGGACTCCCGCGCGGCCGCGAGCAGCGCCGTGGCGTGCTCCGGGTTGGTGGCGACCGAGACGAGGGAGGTCGCGGGGTACGTCGCGCGCAGGCGTTCGAGCCCGTCGCGCGCGGCGGCGATGCGGGCGGAGACCTCTACGGCGCGCCGGTCGGTCTCCTCGAGCAGCTCCGGGGCCCGGGCCTGCAGGTCGCGCAGCGCGTCGAACGCCTCGGTCTGCTCGTGCAGGGCGTCGTGGGCGTGCGCGGTCAGCGCGAGGATCTGCTCGATCATCGCGCGCTGCTCGTCGGGGGTCTCCGGTTCGGCGTCGTCCAGGCGCTGGCGCAGCCCGAACGCCTTGAGCGCGGCGTCCTTGGCGTCCCTGAGCACGGCGGCGAAGGCCTGGGTCTGGTCCGTACCGAACTGCGCCTGGGCGAATCCCAGCTCCTGCTCGGAGGCCCGCAGCTCGTCGTCGAGCGACACGAGGGCGGCGCTCGCCCGGCGGTCCAGGGTCGCGATGTCCACCTGGACGGGGGCGCCGGGCCCGCCGGGACCGCCGCCCGGTCCGGCCGTCCCGGCGGGCGCGGCGGTGCGCTTGCGGGCCCGCAGCGAGCGGAAGAGCAGGATGCCGCCGATCACCGCGAGGCCCAGCAGCAGCCAGGTCAGCGGCGAGGAGCCGCTCGACCCGCTCGAGCCCGCGGCGTCGGAACCGCTGCCGGACGCCGATCCGGTCTTGGTGTCCTGGAGCGCCTTGGCGGTATCGATCGCCGCTCCGGCCCAGTCCTTCTCGACGAGCTTCGGCTGGAGGGTGTCGTCCCGGATCTTCGTCTGGTCCGCGATGCTGATCGGCCCCTCGTTATCGACGGCCAAGGAGTACTTGTGGTCGTCCAGCGCGACGGCGAGCACGAGGTCCTTCGCGCCCAGGCCGGACTCCTTGGCCGTCTTGTCCGCCCAGTCGACGCCCTTTTCGCCGTCGAAATTCTTCACGAACACCACGTACAGGTGCATGCCGTTCGCGGCGGTGAGGTCCTGCTGCGCCTGGCGGACGTCGGCGGTGCGGGAGCCGAGGGCGCCCGCGGTGTCGACGATCTCGTCGGTGAGCTTCTGCGGGGGCTCGGCCGCGGCAGGGCTCGCCGCGAGGCCGACGGCGAGCAGCGCGCCGAGCACGGTGGCCCCCGCGGCGCGAAGCGGCAGTGCGACGCGGGGAGTGGCAACCCGCCGGTTCGTGCGCGCGTGCGCGGGGGCTGGAGTCACCAGGCGATCCTGGTCTTCGACCGACCGCAAGGCAAACCAGCCGGCGGGCGCGGGCCGGCGGGAGCTGTCGGTGCGTCCGATAGCGTCCGCGGATGACCTCAATGGATCCCGCCGCCGGCCGCCCGGTCGTGACCGTCGTCCAGCACGACGACGACGTCCCGCTCGACCAGTTCGCCGGCTGGCTCGACGGGCTCGAGCTGCGGGTCGTGCGCGCCTGGGCCGGGCAGGCGGTCCCGACCGATCCGGATCTCGTGGGGGACGGGCTGATCGTGCTCGGCGGACAGATGGACGCCTACGCCGACGACGTCGCGCCGTGGCTCTCCGCGACCCGCGCGCTGCTCGCCGCGGCGGCCGGCGCGGGGGTCCCGACGCTCGGGATCTGCCTGGGTGCCCAGCTGCTCGCCGTCGCCGGTGGCGGGCGGGTTCAGGTCGCCGCGCCGGCCGGGCGTGAGGCCGGGATCACCGAGATCCGCTGGCACGACGCCGCCGCCGGTGACCCGGTGCTGGGAACTCTCGCCGCGGCCGGGCGCCGCACCCCGATGCCGAGCATGCACGCCGACGCGGTCGTGGAGCTGCCGCCCGGCGCCGACTGGCTCGCCTCGAGCGAGCGGTACCCGTACCAGGCGTTCCGGCTCGGGTCGGCCTGGGGCGTGCAGTTCCATCCGGAGGCGAGCGCGGCCCTGCTGCGCGCCTGGGCGCGCGAGCACGACGACCTGGACGCGGCGGCGGTCGGCGGCGACTACGCCGCCCGCGAGCCGGAGATCTCCACCGCCGGCCGGGCGATCGCCGAGGGTTTCGCCGCCGTCGTACACGCCCGTGCGCAGCGCACGAACCCCCGCGAGCGCTCCCCTGATGAAACCTTTCACCCCCGCTGACGTCCGAGCGTTGACGTCCTATAGGACG
>NZ_DATCNW010000062.1:0-17815 GCF_036565025.1 Pengzhenrongella sp. | reverse complement strand
GTCGTCCTGGTGGTGTGCGATCCATGGCTACGCGGTGCCGTCGCTGGACCGGGCCGTCCAGGACCAGCTCGGCCGGATGAGTCACGTCATGTTCGGCGGGCTGACCCATGAACCGGCAATTGCGTTGGGGCGCAAGCTGATCGAGCTGGCGCCGCGACTCGACGGCCAGGGGGAGTCACCGTTGCAGCATGTCTTCCTCGCCGACTCTGGGTCGGTCTCGGTTGAGGTCGCGATGAAGATGGCGTGGCAGTTCCATGTCAACGCAGGGCGCCCGCGCACGAAGATGTTCACGATCCGTGGCGGCTACCACGGCGACACCTTCGCGGCCATGAGCGTGTGCGACCCGGTCGGCGGCATGCACTCACTGTTTACCGGCGTCCTCCCCGAGCAGATCTTCGCCCCGCGTCCACCAGCCGGGATCGACGTCCCATCCGATGGCCCGGCGATGGTCGTTTGGGAGCAGGAGACGCGGGCCTTGTATGCCGCGTACGCACCGGACGTCGCAGCGGTCGTGATCGAGCCGGTGCTCCAGGGCGCGGGCGGGATGCACATCTACAGCCCGTATGCCGTGCAGGTGCTCGCCTCGCTCGCCCGCGAGCACGGTGCCCTGCTGATCTTCGACGAGATCGCCACAGGCTTCGGGCGCACGGGCACCCTGTGGGCGGCTGACAGGTGCGGCGTGGTCCCGGACATCCTCACGGTGGGCAAGGCGTTGACAGGTGGCTACCTGACGCTGGCGGCGACCCTGTGCACACGCGAGGTTGCGCAGGGCGTGAGCGGCGGGCAGTCCGGCGGGCTGATGCACGGACCGACGTTCATGGGTAACCCGCTGGCCTGCTCTGTGGCGCTGGCGAGCCTGGATCTGTTGGAGCGCAACGACTTTCACGCTCAGACGGCTCGTATCGAGTCGGAGCTGAGGGTTGGCCTGGCACCCGCCATGGACCTGGACTGCGTCCTTGACGTACGCACGCTCGGAGCCGTGGGCGTCATACAGCTGACGGGTCCTGCCGACGTGGCCGCGATCGGCGCCGCCGCCCTCGAACGCGGCGTCTGGGTGCGCCCGTTCCGCGATCTGGTCTACACGATGCCGCCCTATGTCAGCACCACCGAGGACATCGCCGCGATCACGTCGGCCCTGGTCGGCGCCGTCACTGACATCCATGGCTGAGTGCCACAACTGCCGCCACGGGTTCACGACACACCTCGGCTGAGCCTCGTCGCTCGTCGCTCGTCGCTCGTGCGCCAGAGCCTCAGTCCCGTGGAGGCGTGGGGGTGCCTTCGCGGCCGCGCACGAACGTCTCCAGAAGCTCGGTGGACAGGGGCCACTGCGACAGCCAGTCAACGCTGCCCCGGTCGTCTGCGGCATCGGGGTTGGCGCCGAGCTCGATGACCTGATGGTGGAGGCGCTCCATCTGCACGTCCAGACGGCTTGCGACGTCCGCCGCCTGCTTCAGCTCGTCGAGGAGCGCGGTCGGCACGCCACCGTCGTACTTGTAGTAGATCTTGTGCTCGAGGCTGGCCCAGAAGTCCATGGCGATCGTGCGGATCTGGATCTCGACCGTGACCGGCTGGACGCGGTCCGACATGAACACCGGGACGGCCACGAGCAGATGCAGGCTCTTGTAGCCGTTGGGCTTCGGGGAGGCGATGTAGTCCTTGACCTTGAGCACCGTGACGTCCTGCTGGCTTGTCAGCATGTCGCGGACCCGATACGTATCGGAGATGAACGCGCAGGTGATCCGGATGCCGGCGATGTCCTGGATGCGGTCCCGGATCTCGTCCAGGGCGAGCGGGCAGCCCGTGCGCAGTGCTTTCTTCAGGATGCCTTCGGGCGACTTAAGCCTTGAGCTGACATGCTCGATCGGGCTGTAGTCGTGGATCGAGCTGAACTCCTCTTTCAAGATGTTGATCTTCGTCATCATCTCGTCGGTCGCGAACTTGTACGACATCATGAACCGCGTGAGCTCAGTCTTCAGCTCCCGCAGAGCCCCGCGCTGGTCGATACCTTCATCGACACCGTGGGCGACGCCCTCGTCGGCACCTTGGGCGACGCCTTGGTCGGCACCTTGCTCGGTCACGCTTGCTCCCTTGCGCACTGGCGGACATCGTCGTGCCTGGAGTCTGCCACCCGCCCCGGTCCATGCCCCGGGTCACGAGCCCGGACCCGTCTGCGGCACCCTTGACCGGTGAGCTGGTTCTTGGATGACCTCGCGGCCAAGGCCGCTGAGCGCGAACGCCTCGGCCTGACGCGACGTCTGGTCGCGCGTCAGGGCGACGACCTCATCGACCTTGCCGGCAACGACTACCTCGGGCTCACCAGCCGCCCGGACGTCATCTTCGGGGCGACGACGGCAGCTCGCGCGTACGGCGGCGGCGCCGGAGCCTCCCGACTGGTCACGGGCACGTTGCCGATCCACGACCAGCTCGAGAGCGCTCTGGCCGATCTCCTGGAGGCGGACAGCGCCCTGGTCTTCTCGACCGGCTACCACGCCAACCTCGGTGCGGTCACGGCTCTCTCGGACGACCAGACCCTGATCGTCTCGGACGCGCACATCCATGCCTCGCTCATCGACGCGGCTCGACTGTCCCGGGCACAGGTGGCGGTTGCGCGGCACAACGACACCGCTGACGTCGAGCGGGTCCTGGGCGAGCGCACCCAGCCCAAGGCGATGATCGTGGTCGAGTCCATCTACTCGGTCCTTGGTGACGCGGCACCCCTCGAGGACCTCGAGGAGATCGCCCGACGCCACGACGCGATCCTGCTCGTTGACGAGGCGCACGGTGTCGGTGTGGCCGGCAACCGCGGTCAGGGGCTGACCGCCAGCCTCGGACTCTCGCGTCGCGACCATGTCGTCATCACGGTCACATTGTCCAAATCCCTTGCGGCACAAGGCGGTGCGGTCCTTGGGCACCCTGCCGTGCGCGAGCAGCTGGTCAACGCCGCGCGCCCCTTCATCTATGACACCGGGCTGGCTCCTGCGGCCGCCGGAGCCGCGCTCGCCGCGATTGCCGCCATCAACCACGACCCGGGTCTGGCCGCCCGTGTCCGGGCCAACGCCGCCACCCTCGCCGAGGCCTGCGGTGTCCGGCCGCCCGCCGGGGCCGTCCTGTCCGTGCCGATGGCCGGGCCCCGTGAGGCTCTTGCGGCGGTCGCGGTCTGCGCGGAGCACGGCATACGGATCGGGTGCTTCCGTCCGCCCTCGACACCCGACGGCATCTCGCGCCTGCGGATCACCGCACATGCCCATCACACGCCAGACGAGATCGCCCGCGCCACAAAGGTCCTCAGCGAGATCACCCGGTGAGCGAGCTCGCGCCCATCATCGTCGTGACCGGCACCGACACCGCGATCGGCAAGACGGTGACCACGGCCGCGATCGTCGTCGGCCTTCGCGGTCAGGGCTTGCGGCTGGTCGTCGTCAAGCCGACCCAGACCGGGCTGCTGCCGGGCCAACCCGGGGACATCCACGACGTATGCCGGTTGGCCGGCAAGGTCGAGACCCACGAGTTCGTCCGGTTGCCGGACCCGCTGGCTCCCGACGCCGCTGGCCGTCGGGTCGGCGTTGCGCTACCCAGCGTCGCTGACCACGCCGCCAGGCTGGCCGCGATCGCCCACCGCGACGACGTCGATCTCGTTCTCGTCGAGGGAGCTGGCGGTCTGCTCGTGCGGCTGGACGGCGACGGCGGCACGATCGCGGACCTGGGGTCCGAGCTCTCCGCGCTCGGCGCCAAGGTGGGTTACGTCGTCGTGGCCGCCGCGGGCCTGGGCACCTTGAACCACAGCGCGCTCACGGCCGAAGCGCTGCGGACGCGGGGTCTGGACTGTCTCGGCTTCGTCATCGGGTCCTGGCCCCAGAACCCGGACCTGGCGATGCGGACCAACCTGGAGGACCTGGCGTCGGTTACCGGCACCCAGCTCCTGGGCCGCATCCCCGCCGGTGCGGGGCAGTGGACGCCAGTCGAGTTCCAGGCCAAAGCGGCGGCCTGGATTGCCATCTAGCCAAACCTAGGGATCGTGCGGGTGTTTCAGTGGCAAACCTAGGGATCGTGCGGGTGATTCAGTGGCAAACCTAGAATCGCGGCTCCGCCGCGCCTAGCCTTCTAGGGACGGTGCGTGGTTCGGTGACAATCATGAGGCCGTCGCGCGCCTCGACCGGTGTGCTCTTCGGCATCGGAGCGACCGTGCTTTTCGCAGTCACAGGCGGTGGTGCCTCCCTCGTCCGATGAGCAGGAGACGAGCACGCGGCATGGCGAGAGTGTCCTGGGGGTGGCGGCTGTCGGCCCTGGGTGGCAGGCTCCGACCTGAGTCGGACCACCCCGCCCGGCAACACGCCATACCCGCGTGTCACACCAATCGAGGAGCGCACCGTGCCGACACGCGATGAGAACTGGCCCAACGGCACCCCATGTTGGATCGACCTCATGGTCACCGATCCTGGCGCCGCCAAGCAGTTCTACTCCAGTCTGTTCGGCTGGGACATCCAGGACGGTCCGCCCGAGGCCGGTGGCTACGCCATGTGCCTGCTGAACGGCCGGCCGGTGACCGCCATCAGCCCCAAAGCGCAGGACAACCCCTTCCCCAACGTCTGGTCCACCTACCTGGCTTCCGACGACCTCGACGCATCCGTCGCCAAAGCCAAGGAGGCGGGCGGTCAGTTCATGATGGAGCCGATGGACGTCATGACCGCCGGTCGTCTCGCGTTCGGGATGGATCCGACAGGGGCGCCCTATGGCATCTGGCAGGGCGGCGACCACGTGGGGGTCGGCATCTTCAACGAGCCGGGCACCCTGGTCTGGAACGAGCTGATGACGCGGGACCACGAGGGCGCGAAAGCCTTCTATGGCAGCGTGTTCGGGTACACCTTTGAGGACGTGGGCCAGGGGTACACCTACGCCACGATCAAGCGCGCCGGTGACGGCGAGGTCGTCGGCGGCCTGGGCTTGCTCGACGCCAGCACGCCCGCTGAGGTCCCCCCAAGCTGGACGACATACTTCTTGGTGGAGGACTGCGACGCATCGGTCGGCAAGGCTGCCGCGCTCGGCGCTGACGTGGTCCGCCAACCGTTCGACACCCCGTTCGGCCGGATGGCAGCCCTGACCGGCGCCCAGGGCGAGGCGTTCTCACTTATCCAACCACCACCGATGGGCGACAGTGCCGGGGCAAGCTCGCAGGGCTGACCCGTAACCGGGGCAAGCCTGAACGGGCAAGGAACCGCCGTGGTCCCAGGTAGCCCGGTGACCTGTTCGGCGGGCGGCGCAGACTCTGGGAGGATGGCCACCATGGCCTCGCTTGCTGACGCGTCCCCGTCCATTGCCCTTGGCGCCCTCGACGGCCGCTACCGCACAGCCGTCGCCCCATTGGTCGACCACCTCTCCGAGGCCGCGCTCAACCGCGAGCGGGTCCGCGTCGAGGTCGAGTGGCTGATCCACCTCACCACCGGCCAGGTCGTCCCGAATGTTCGATCACTCACCGCGGATGAGCAGACACGCCTGCGCGCGGTCGTGGAGGACTTCGGTCCGGGCGACGTCGCTGAGCTCGCCGAGATCGAGCGAGAGACCGTCCACGACGTCAAGGCCATCGAGTACTACCTCAAGCGTCGCCTCAGCACGATGGCCGGCAAAACGATGGCCGGCACACAGGCCACCGGCCTGGCCGCGATATCCGAGCTGATCCATTTCGCCTGCACCAGCGAGGACATCAACAACCTCTCCTACGCGCTGATGGTCAAGGGAGCCGTCGAGCAGGTCTGGCTACCGCGAGCCACCGCCCTCGTGGACGCCGTCGCCGACATGGCCAGGGATTTGCGCGACGTACCGCTCCTCGCACGCACGCACGGCCAGCCTGCCACGCCGACAACGATGGGCAAAGAACTGGCAGTGATCGCGTACCGCCTGAGGCGCCAGCTCGCCCGCATCGGCCGCGCGGAATACCTCGGAAAGCTCAACGGAGCGACCGGCACGTATGGCGCCCACGTCGCCGCCGTGCCCGAAGCAGACTGGCCGGCGATCAGCAAGGCGTTCGTGGAGTCCCTTGGCCTGCAATGGAACCCGCTGACCACGCAGATCGAGAGCCACGACTGGCAAGCCGAGCTCTACAGCGACATGGCCCGCTTCAACCGGATCCTGCACAACCTTTGCACCGACGTCTGGACCTACATCTCGATGGGCTACTTCGCCCAGGTGCGCGGCCAGGGCACCGTCGGCTCGTCGACGATGCCGCACAAGGTCAACCCGATCCGCTTCGAGAACGCCGAGGCCAACCTCGAGGTCTCCAACGCCCTCCTCGACGTGCTCGCCTCGACGCTGGTGCAGTCCCGGATGCAGCGCGACCTCACCGACTCGAGCATGCAACGCAACATCGGCACCGCGTTCGGTCACTCGCTGCTGGCGATCGACAACGCCGGCCGTGGTCTGGCCGGGCTGGACGCCGTGCCAGCCGCGATGGCCGCCGACCTCGAGGCCAACTGGGAGGTGCTCGGCGAGCCGATCCAGTCCGCGATGCGTTCCCTCGGCGCCCAGGGAGTCGAGGGCATGGAGAACCCGTACGAGCGGCTCAAGGAGCTCACCCGCGGCCGTCGGATCACCGGCGACGACCTCCGCGAGTTCGTCAGCGGCCTGGGTCTGCCGCCCCACGTCGAGCGACGTTTCCTCGAGATGACCCCGCAGACCTACATCGGGCTTGCCCCGCAGCTGGTCGACTACCTCGGTTGACCTTGGTCCCCAGGACAGGATCTGTCCGGGTTGCAGTACCCGGTGGTGGTCAAGCCAAGGCAAGAATCGAGCAGCAACGGCCTGACCCTCGCCGTCGACGAACCGCAGGCCATGCCGCCGCCGCCGACGTCGCGGCTCACTACAGGCAAGCCGCCCTCGTCGAGGAATACATCGATGGGCGAGAGATCTGCAGAGGTGCGGGTGCGCGCAGAAGACGCCGAGATAACTGTTCGTCGCGCGCGTCATGAGGCCGAACTTCGTCGCGCGCCCACGGTCGGTGTCGGTGCGATCCGGTGGAAGCCGTCAGGCCGCCAGATGTGGGTCGCCGTGACGATCTGGTCAGGGTCGTCACTGGCCAGAATCACCACGCCCGGGTAGTCCGCGAGCAGTCTGCGCATCGTGCTGCGTCCAACCTTTCCCAGGTCCGCGTCGAGGCGGTCGAACACCAGAAGGGGTGGATCGTCCAGTATCGCTCGGGCCAGCAGCAGTCGCGCCCGCTCGGCAATGGTCAGGGGCTCATCGCCGTGCACCAGCACGGTGTCGGCGCCAAGGGCAAGGTCGGAAACTCGATCCGCAAGGTCGACCTCCCCGAGCAGGCGGTTGACCTCCTCCGGACCGGTGTTCGGCGAGCGATACCGAACGGTTCGGGACACGCTTCCTCTGACCAGCATCATCCCCTGTGCGGCATGGCGGCCAGCTCCGGCATCGTCGTGCCGTCGCTCAGCGCGAGGTATGCGGCGAAGACCGAACCCCGGACGTGAGCGGACGGGACCGCAACGACGTCGGTCCGCTCGAGAACCGAGTCGGCCGCGTGGCGGACCGTTGGGTTTAGCCGCCATCGCCCGATGGTGGTAGTACCAGGAGGCACCGTGCGGCGGCGCCGATCAGAACTGGTTTGCGAGGCGAATCAGAGTTCGTTTGCGAGGCGGATCAGGGGTCGTCAACGCCGCCGATCAGGAGCGTGGAGGAGAGCTCCGGTGGAGCTCGACTGATCAGATGGTGACTTGATCAGATGGTGACAGGACCCTTGGGCGTGTCGAACGTGACGGCCAGCAGGCCCGGGGTGCCGTGCGGCGCGACGAACGTGAAGTCGATGACGGTCGAGGTCTGGTCAGCCGGCAGGCCGAGCCACTCGCAGACCCGGTCGGGGTCACCGGCGATCTGCAGTCCGCTGATCGTCACGTTGGAATTGGCGCCGCCGGACGGGTGCGGGCTCTCGTCGTCCCACTGAATGTAGAAGGGTAGCTGCGGGTCGGCTATGAGCCCCTTGACGCCGAGCTGACGCCACTTGAGCTCGACGCCATCAGGGCGGCGTCGGCTGCCGACTGCGGCCTCGCGACCGAGTCGCTTCTCAGCCTCGGACAGGTCCTCGACGCTGACGACCCAGCCCAGCCAGCCACCGCCCACCTCGGAACGGGCGCGGACGGCCTGGCCGAACGGTGCCTTGTCGGAGGCGGGGTGGTCAAGCACCTCGACGACCTCGACGAAGCGCCTGTCGGCCAGCGGAAGGATGATGTTGCGAGTGCCGAAGCGGGGATGGATACCCCCATCGACGGGAGTCACTCCGAGCCGTTTGGCGAGGCGCTGGGCGGTCGCCTTCAGCCCATCAATTTCGGCGGCATAAGAGACGTGGTCAACTCGCATACGGGTAATCGTGGCACAGGTCACGGGGTGCTCTTGACGGGGGTCCGTTCTACCGTCTGGTCAGCGCCCGCGGCGCTGCCGCACGGCTTCGTAGATGACCACGGCCGCCGACGTCGCCACGTTCAGGGAGTTCGCCCGCCCCGCCATCGGGATGCGGATCCGGTATGCCGCGGCCGCCAGGATCTCGTCTGTCAGTCCGTACTTCTCGGCCCCGACGGCGATCGCGACCGGCCCCGTGTAGTCCACCTCCGTGTAGTCCAGCTCCGTGTCCGGCGTCGTGGCGACAAGCGCAATACCGTTGTCCGACAACCACTTCAACGCCTCGCCCGTACCAGCCGAGGCGACCGGAACCGAGAAGACCGTGCCCTTGCTGGCACGCACCAGGTTGGGATTGCCCCAGTCGGTGACTTGATCGATGGCCACGACGGCCTCGACCCCGGCGGCATCGGCCGTCCGCAACATCGCGCCGAGGTTGCCCGGCTTCTCCACCCCCTGGCAGATCAGGGCCAGCGGCGCGGGCCCGACCGTCAGATCGGCGCAGGAACGCACCACCGATTCCACTACGGCAAGGAAACCGTCGGGGCCCTCGCGGTAGGCCACCTTCTCGAACGCCGCCCGCCCCAGCTGCTGGGTGTCCGAGCCCAGGGCCTGCACCCGCAGCAGGACGTCCTGCTGCATCGCGGGGTCGAGCATCAGCTCGGGGCAGTGGTAGACGGTTCGCGGCACGACGCCCGCGTCCAGCGCGAGGGACAGCTCGTCATACCCCTCGATGAGGGTGATCCCTGCTTCCTCGCGCGCACGACGACGGCGTAGTGCGACCAGTGACTTCAGGCGGGCGTTGGCCGGCGAGGTGATGATGAGCTCGGACATGACCCGCACAGCATGCCAGCATCGGGGCATGCAGGAGAATGCCGGCATGACCAACAACGACATGACCAACAACGACCTGACCGGCAAGGCGGGGTACGAGCGGTTCACCATCAAGCAGAAGATCACGATGATGGTCAACCGTTACGAGATCAGGTCGGTCGACGCCGAGGGGGCCGAGGGACCGCTGATCGCCATGGCGCAGCAGAAACGGATGGCCTTCAAGGAACAGGTGACGTTCTACGCCGACGAGGCGCGCACGCAGCCGGTGTTCGGGTTCAAGGCGAGGCAGCGGATGGACCTCGGCGCGACCTATGACGTCACGGACGCGAGCGGTACGCCGATCGGCAGCTTCCGCAAGGAGTTCGCCAAGTCGTTGCTGCGCTCGACCTGGCAGCTGACCGGCGCCGACGGGCTCGAGGCCACGGGCACCGAGCGCAACCAGAGCGTCGCCATCGCGCGCCGGCTGTGGGAGGTCCTGCCCGTGGTCGGCGACCTGCCCTCACCGTTTCTGTTCCACTTCGACTTCACCGCGCCCGACGGCTCGATCGTGCTGAGCTCAGTTCGACGCCGGAGCCTGCGCGACCGGTATGACGTGGAGCTTCCCGCCACGCCCAACGGCTGGCGGCTGGACTGGCGGGTCGGCGCCGCGATGGCTGTGGCCCTCGACGCCCTGCAGTCCCGCTGACCCCACGCTCGGCATCCGTCGATGCCTTCGGCACGGGGCGTGGACGCTCCGAGGAAGGACGGCTCCCTCATGGCCGCTCTGCTGCTCTCGACCGCTGACACCGACCTGCTCGCCGCTGCCCGCTGCGACGCCGGTTGGCGGGTCGCCAACCCTGCTCGGACCGAGGCCTCAGAGGTCCCCGCCCTGCTCAACGGCGTGGACGTCGCCGTCGTGCGCCTGCTCGGCGGCCGCCGCACCTGGCCCCTGGGTCTGGACGCGGTGCTGGCCTCTGGCGTCCCGACCGTGGTCCTGGGAGGTGAGTCCACCCCGGACGCTGAGCTGATGTCCGTCTCGAGCGTGCCCGCCGGGGTGGCCACCCAGGCGCTGGCCTACCTCCTCGAGGGCGGGACGGCCAACCTGCGCGAGCTCGCCTCATTCCTGTCCGACACCCTGCTGCTCACCGGCCAGGGCTTCGAGCCACCGGTCATCTTCCCCATCTACGGCGTCCACGAGCGGGACGTCATCCACGAGCGGGAGTCGCAGGCACCCGCCGTGACGCCTCGCCCCCGCGTGGGCGTTCTGTACTACCGCGCCCACGAGCTGAGCGGCAACACGGCGTTCGTCGACACGCTCTGCGTCGCGATCGAGGCGGCGGGCGGGTCGGCGGTCCCGGTCTTCTGTGGTTCGCTTCGCGGGCTCACCGGTGGCCAGGCGGAGGCCGACGGACTGCTCTCACTGCTGTCCGGTTGCGACGTGGTGGTCACCACCGTCCTGGCCGGCGGAGGAGCGGTGGCCGCTGATGCGAGCGCCGGCGGTGACGAGGACGCGTGGGACGCGGGACTGCTGGCCACCCTGGATGTACCAGTGGTGCAGGGCATGGCCCTGACAAGCTCGCGGGCCGCCTGGGCGGCGTCAACCGCCGCGCTGACCCCGATGGACGCAGCGATGCAGGTGGCGATCCCGGAGTTCGACGGCAGGATCATCGCGAATCCGTTCTCCTTCAAGGAGATCGATGACCTCGGCGTGGCCATCTACGTCGCGGATGCGGAGCGTTGTGCGCGGCTCGCCAGGACGGCGCTCGCGCTCGCTCGGCTGAGGCACACCGCGGCCGCCGAGCGCCGGGTCGCCATCGTGCTGTCCTCCTACCCGACCAAGCACGCCCGGGTCGGCAACGCCGTCGGGCTCGACACCCCTGCCAGCGCCGTGGTGCTACTTGAGGCGTTGCGCGCGGGCGGGTACGACCTCGGTGCCGGGTTCCCCCAGGACGGCGACGAGCTGATCCACGCGCTGATCGCGGCAGGGGGCCACGACGTCGAGTGGCTCACCGACGAGCAGCTGGCCGCCGCTGTCGCGAAGGTGCCCGGGTCGACATACGCGCGGTGGTTCGATGCGCTGCCGGCCAGCCTGCGGGCGTCCATCGAGAAGGCGTGGGGCCCTGCACCCGGTGAGCTGTACGTCGACTCCTCGGGGTCGGAGCCGGCCGTGGCCCTGGCGGCGCTGCAGTTCGGCAACGTCGTGCTGATCATCCAGCCGCCGCGCGGTTTCGGCGAGAACCCCGTGGCGATCTACCACGATCCCGAGCTCGCGCCGTCGCACCACTACCTCGCGGCCTACCGCTGGCTCGAGGCTGCCCAGGACGACGATGGATTCGGGGCGCACGCGGTGGTGCATCTCGGCAAGCACGGGACGCTGGAGTGGCTGCCCGGCAAGGGTCTCGGGCTGTCCGCGGAGTGCGCGCCGGACGCGGTCCTGGGCGACCTGCCGCTGGTGTACCCATTCATCGTCAACGACCCCGGCGAGGGCACGCAGGCCAAGCGGCGCGGCCACGCGGTCGTCGTCGACCATCTCGTGCCGCCCATGGCGCGGGCCGAGACGTACGGCGACATGGCCAAGCTCGAGCAGATGCTCGACGAGTACGCCACAGTGCGGGCGCTGGACCCGAGCAAGGTGCCGGTGGTGCAGCAGCAGATCTGGACGCTGGTCCAGGCCGCCCAGCTGCACCATGACCTGCACCTGGACCAGATGCCCGGCGGGGACGACGACTTCGACGACATGGTCCTGCACGTCGACGGCTACCTGTGCGAGGTCAAGGATGTCCAGATCCGCGACGGCCTCCACGTGCTCGGCGGGGCACCGCTCGGCGAGGCCCGGGTCAACCTGGTGCTGGCCATCCTGCGGGCCACGCAGGTCTGGGGCGGGCGCACGCAGGCCCTGCCCGGCCTGCGGGCGGCGCTGGCCACGGCATACGGGCTGGATGAGAAGGCCCTGCTCGACGACGCCGGCGCCCAGCTGAGCGGCTCGGCGCTCGAGGGTGCCCGCCAGCTCGGGTCGGTCATCGACGGCCCGGTCCGCTCGGGTGCCGACGCGGTCGACCTGCTCGAACAGGCGGCGCGCCGGTTGGTGCTGGGTCTGGAGACGCTGGGCTGGGAGCCCGGCAAGATCGCCGCCGTCATCGCCGAGGTGCTCGGGGACGACGTCCCCGGCGGGACGGCCGACATCGTTCGGGTGCTGGCTTTCGGTGCCACCGAGCTGGTCCCGAGGTTGGCACGCACGACCGACGAGATCGCCAACGTCCTGCACGCGCTGGACGGCGGTTTCGTCCCGGCGGGTCCAAGCGGCTCGCCGACCCGAGGCCTGGTCAACGTGCTGCCCACCGGACGCAACTTCTACTCCGTCGACCCCAAGGCGATCCCCAGCCGAAACGCCTGGGACACCGGCGTCGCGCTGGCCGAGTCGCTGCTTACCCGCCACCGCGCCGACACCGGGGACTGGCCGAGGTCGGTGGGCCTGACGGTCTGGGGCACCTCGTGCATGCGCACGCAAGGCGACGACATCGCCGAGATCCTCTGGTTGCTGGGGTGCCGACCCGTCTGGGATGACGCCTCGCGTCGGGTCACCGGGTTCGAGATCGTCCCCGCCGCGGAGCTGGCTCGCCCCCGGGTCGATGTGACGGTGCGCATCTCCGGCTTCTTCCGGGACGCCTTCCCGCACGTGGTACAGCTGCTGGACGACGCCGTGCAGGCCGTGGCCGATCTCGACGAGGATGCGGACGAGAACTTCGTGCGGGTCCACGTGGAGGCCGACGTCGCCGCCGGGGCCGACCGCCGGCGAGCGACAGCGCGGGTGTTCGGCTCCAAGCCGGGTGCGTACGGGGCCGGGCTGCTGCCCCTGGTCGACGCTCGCACCTGGCGCACCGATGCCGATCTGGCCGAGGTGTATGCCGTCTGGGGCGGCTACGCCTATGGGCACGGGCTGGACGGCACCGAGGCTCGCGGCGACATGGAGCGCGCGTTCACCCGGATCCAGGTGGCGGCGAAGAACCAGGACACCCGCGAGCACGACATCGTCGACAGTGACGACTACTTCCAGTACCACGGCGGCATGGTGGCGATGGTCCGCCACCTCACCGGCCAGAGCCCGGCGGCATACGTCGGTGACTCGGCGGTTCCCGACCAGGTGCGCACCCGGACGCTCGGTGAGGAGACCAAGCGCGTGTTCCGCGCGCGGGTGGTCAACCCCCGATGGATTGCCGCGATGCAGCGACACGGGTACAAGGGCGCCTTCGAGATGGCAGCTACGGTCGACTACCTGTTCGGGTACGACGCGACGGCCGGTGTCGTCGACGACTGGATGTACGAGTCGCTGACCCGCGAGTACGTGCAGGATCCGCAGGTGGCCGAGTTCATGCGCACGTCGAACCCGTGGGCGCGCAAGGGGATCGCCGAGCGGCTGGTCGAGGCGGCGCAACGCGGACTGTGGAGCGAACCATCGGAGCAGGCCCTGCAGGCGTTGCAGGACGCGATCCTGGAGACCGAGGGCGACCTCGAGGGCGACGACTGACATCGACAGCCGCGTAGTCTTTCATCCTGCGACCAGGTCGCGCTTGCGGAAGAGCAGGATGGGCGAGGCGAGCACTGCGACCGCGATGCCTGCCCTCCCCAATGCTGCGGCCTGCGCTCCGCGAATTCCGGGAACAACCCGCGAATCAACCCGCACCCTGACTCGTCGTCCGGCAGGATCAGCTCATGACTTCCTGGACCGACTTCGCTGCCGACCAGCCGGAGCTCGCTGCCCGCGTCCGCCGGTGCTTCGCGATCCGCAAGCACTCCACTCTTGCGACGCTGCGACGAGACGGTTCGCCGCGCATCAGCGGCACCGAAGTGGAGTTCGCTGACGACGGGCTCTACCTGGGGATGATGCCCGGCTCGCTGAAAGCGTTGGACCTGCGCCGGGACGCGCGTCTCGCAGTGCACTGCCCCACGGAGGACGCACCGGAGGACGACCCCGGCTCGTGGCTGGGCGACGCAAAGATCGCCGGTCGAGCGACGGAGGTGTCGGACGCGACGCGCATCGATCAAGCCCATCGCTTCACGATCGACATCCTTGAGGTCGTGCACACCACCGTCGGCACGCCCGCGGACCACCTCGTGATCGAGTCGTGGCACGCCGGGCGTGGAGTGCAGCGCCGCGAGCGCCGGTAGGGGGCAGGGGATGATGGTGGGGTGACGACACCAGTGCCACCAGAAGTCTGTCTCCGCGACGTGGCTGATCATCTGATCGGCCACTTCGTCGACCAGGCAAGACGCTCGGGCGCGTCCTGGACGGACATCGGCAGGAGCATGGGAGTCACCAAACAAGCAGCTCAGAAGCGTTTCGTTCCGAAGGGCCCCGGCGAACTATCGGATCTCGATCCCCACCAGGGATTCAGCCGGTTCACCGAGCGGGCGAGGAATGTTGTGATGGCGGCGCAGAACGAAGCCCGTGCAGCAGACAACGACGAGATCCGCCCCGAACACCTGGTGCTGGGGCTCCTCACCGAACCGGACGCACTCGCCGCGATGTCGCTCGTCGCCCAAGGCGTACCGCTGGAAACCGTCCGGCAGACCGTCACCGCGACCCTGCCGCCGGCAGCCGACCACGTGCCCGCGCTCATTCCTTACGATCCACGGGCGCGAAAGGCGCTGGAACTCACGTTCCGGGAGGCCCTGCGGATGGGCCACAACTACATCGGTACCGAGCACATCCTGCTCGCGCTGCTTGAGCTCGAAGACGGCACCGGCGTGCTCGCCGCCCTCGGCGTCGACAAGGCGACCGCAGAAGCCAACATCGCCGGCGCCGTGGCCGCCAGCCGTGCCGCCCATGAGCAGAAGTGACCTCGACGGAACGTCCCGCAGAAACCCCGGTGGCACCCGGCACGGTCCGGCTTTGCATCCACCCCGCCCTGCGTTTCCTGCTGCCGCGCCGGGGCCGCGACAGCGGCGAGCTCGACCTGCCGCACGACCCGGATGCCACAGTTGGACATCTCGTCCAGAGTGCAGGCGTGCCACTGACCGAGGTCGGAGACCTGCTCGTGGCCAAGGTCTCGGTGTCCTGGCGGAGTCGGTTGCAGGAGCAGGACCGGCTCGACGTCGCGGTTCGCGCCCGGCCACAACCGCTGCGGGGGCCGGCGATCTTCCTGTTGGACGTGCACCTCGGCGCGCTGACCCGCAGGCTTCGGCTCCTGGGTGTCGACACGGCATACGACAACCACGCTGACGACGACCATCTCGTCGAGCAGGCTGCACGTGAGGACCGAGTGCTGCTCAGCCAAGACCGGGGCCTGTTGATGCGCACGGCGCTGCGCCGGGCCGCCTTCGTGCGCGGGCAGCACCCCGACGCCCAGCTCGCCGACGTTATCGAGCGGTTCCGGCCGCCCCTCGAGCCGTGGAGCCTGTGCCTGGCCTGCGGGGGAACGCTGAGCCCGGTTGCGAAGGCTCAGGTGGCCAACCAGCTGGAACCGGGGACATTGCGCACGAAGCAGCAATTCTCCCGGTGCCGGTCCTGCGGACACGTGTACTGGCATGGAGCGCACGACGCCAAGCTGCAGCAAGTGGTCCGGCGCTACACCTGAAGGCGTGGCTCGTCCATGCGCCGGCCACAACTTCCGGATCTGTGATGCGTGGCTCGTCCATGCATGGCCACTAACGTCCGGATCGCGATCCGCTAAGGCTGGATCCAGGAAGTCATCAGCGCACCGTGATCGACGGCATGCGCAGGGCGGCCGTGTCGGGCAGCCCCAGCGCGGCAGCGATGTCAGAGAGCCCCGGTAGCGTCGCGCTCACCACCGCGCGCGGGTCCTCGGTGTTCTTCGCGCGTCCCAGCCGGGCCAGCGGGGCGACATGAAGGGCATGGCGCACCGGGGCATCGGCCGACAGGCCCGCACGCGAGCGGGCGATGCGTACGGCGTCGCGCAACCCGCCGAGCTCGTCGACCAGGCCAATGCCGAGCGCGTCGCTGCCGGTCCACACCCGACCACGTGCGATGCTCTCGATCTCGGCGACCGGACGGCCTCGGCCGCGGGCCACCTTGGCCACGAAGTCGACGTAGATCGCGTCGATGGTGGCAGCCAGCCGCTCACGCTCGTCGTCGCTGAAGCCGCGCCGCGGCGAGAACATCAGCGACCGGGCCCCGTGCGACACCGTCCCGGTCGTCAGCCCCAGACGATCGAACAGCTCGCGTACGACCATCTTGCCGCCGAAGACGCCGATGGACCCGGTGAGCGTCGCGGGAAGCGCGACGATCACATCGGCCGGGCAGGCGATGTAGTAGCCGCCAGAGGCCGCCGCCGCGCCCATCGACACGACCACCGGCTTGCCCGCGTCGCGCACGCGGCACACCTCTCGCCAGATCGTGTCGGACGCGACGGCCGAACCCCCCGGGGAGTCGACGTGCAGGACGACCGCGCGGACGTGCTCGTCGTTGGTCGCGGCGCGCAGGGCTGCCCCGACCGAATCGCTGCCGACCTGCCGTCCCATCGGACCGCGGCGGGTGCGCCCGGACGCGATAGCCCCGCGCACCTCGACGAGAGCGACGTGGCCCTTGCGGCGCGCCGGCACATGCGGACGGCGTTGCGGACGCCACCGATCGGCGAACAGCAGCTTGACATCGGTGCCGACCCGCCAGCGCATCGCGGCGTACACCTCGTCGCGGTAGCCGAGCGCGTCGACCAGCCCGGCGTCGCGCGCCTCCGGCGCGGTGCGGGGCCCCGTATCGGCGAGCTCGCGCACCCTAAGGGCCTCGATCCCTCGCCCGTCCGCAATCATGTCGATCGCGTCGGTGAACACTGACTCGGCAAGGCGGTCGAGCGCGATGCGGTGGGCCTCGGTGAACTCGGTGCGCATGATGCGGTCGGCGGCGTTCTTGAACTCGTAACGCTGCTCGAGCTGCGGCTCGATGCCCAGGTGGTCGAGCGCGCCGCGGACGAAGGTCGTCTCCACCCCCACACCCAGCAGACCGAGGCCCCCGCCAGGCTGCAACCAGATCTCGTCGAAACCGGTCGCCAGGACGTATGCCGCCATGTCGCCGGAGCCCTCACCGAAGCTCTCTGCCCACGCGAGCGTCGGCTTCCCGCTCGCGGCGAAGGCACGCACACCGAGGCGCAGCTCCTGCATGGCCGCCCACGGCAGCGCCCCACCGACTTTGGCGATCAGCCCGACGACGTGATGGTCTGCTGCGGCCTCGTGCAACGCGCGAAGGATGGGGCGGAGCTGGTGGCGGCCGCGGGCCCGCAGCCGGGCGATCGGGTCGTCCGTGTCGGGCGCGGCGGGAAGTTCGGCGAGGTCTACTTCGAGCAGCAGGGACGGACGGTGACCAGGCAACGCAGGCATGCACTCCACCATAGGCGTGGCCTGCATAGGCGTGGCCTGCATAGGCGTGGCCTGCGGGCGCTGCCCGTACTTACCCTGTCGGCGCTGCCCGTACTCATATCAGGTCTGGTAGGGGTGCACGGTTTCTGGCAGACTTTGCGGCTCTCCTGCCATAACTGTGGGTCGGGAGCGGTGTGCTACGGCGGGGCATGAGGTCGGGCTCGTTGGCGTGAGGGGCACGGGCGGCTCGTAGGGTCGAAAGCTCCTACACTCCTCGCCCCTTGGAGCCACCCGTGCGTGC
>NZ_DATCNW010000061.1:0-14204 GCF_036565025.1 Pengzhenrongella sp. | reverse complement strand
CGTCCTATAGGACGTCAACGCTCGGACGTTACGGGGTTGGGGGGGTACCGGGTTATCGGATTACGGGGCTACCGGGATTCGGCGATGCGGTTGGGAGTAACGGGGGGAGGTCCCAGCGGCCGAGGACCAGGTCCGGCGAAGGCGATCAGGCCCAGCGGAAGAATTTGCGGGCGGCGAGCCCGAGCGCCGCCGTCCAGGCCAGCAGCACGACGGCGGCGCCCAGCGGGATGCTCCCGTGGATCAGCGCGCCGCGCATCGCCTCGCCGAGCGCGCCGGACGGCAGCAGTGGCGCGATGTGCGCGAGCGGTCCGGGGAGCTGGGCGGCGGGGACGACCGAGCCACCGGCGACCGTGAGCAGCACGAGCAGCAGGTTGGCCACCGCGAGCACGGCCTCCGAGCGCAGCACCCCGGCGATCAGCAGCGCGAGCGACGTGAACGCCGCCGTGCCGAGCACGATCACTCCGGCGGCGGGCAGGATCCCGGCGAGGTCCGGCGACCAGCCCAGGGCGAGCGCGACGCCGCTGAGCACGATCGTCTGCACCAGCTCGACCGTGAGCACGGCGAGGACCTTGCCTGCCAGCAGGCCGCCGCGCCCGAGCGGCGTCGTGCCGAGCAGGCGCAGCACGCCGTTGCGCCGGTCGAAGCTGGTCGCGATCGCCTGGGACGTGAACGAGGTGGACATCACCGCGAGCGTGAGGATCCCCGGTGTGACGAACTCGATCCGGGAGGCACCGAGGGTGTTCATCTCGATCACGGGCGTCTTGGCCAGTGCGATCAGCAGCAGCGTCGGCAGGATCATCGTGACGAGCAGCTGCTCGCCGTTGCGCAGGATCATCCGGGTCTCGAACGCGGCCTGGGACCGCACCCGCCGCCACGGCGGGGCGGCGAGCTGCTCGCCGTCGGGGCGAGCGGCCGTCACCGCGGGTTGCGTCACACCAGGCTGGGTCATCGCAGATTCCGTCCGGTCAGGTCCAGGAAGACGTCCTCGAGGGTGCGCCGGCCAACGCTGATGCGGTTCGCCAGCACGCCGCGCTCGGCGCACCACGCGGTCAGGGCGGCGAGCACGAACGGGTCGACCGCGCCGGTCACGACGTACTCGCCGGGGGTGACCTCGCGCACGGCCGACGGCGGTCCGGCCGGCGGCCCGGCAGCGGTCAGCGAGGCCGCCAGGGAGACCGGGTCCAGCCCCGGCTCGGTCCGGAACCGCAGCGTCTGGTCGTCGCCCGCGGCGACGAGGTCGGCGACCGCGCCGCGCGCGATGACCTTCCCGTGGTCGACGACGACGACGTGGTCGGCCAGGTCCTCGGCCTCGTCCATCAGGTGGGTGGTGAGCACGATCCCGACGCCCTCGGCCCGGACCTCGCGCACGAGCTCCCACACGGCGCGGCGCGCCTGCGGGTCCAGCCCGGCGCTCGGTTCGTCCAGGAACACGACCTCCGGGCGACCGACCAGGGCCGCCGCGAGGGCGAGCCGCTGGCGCTGGCCGCCGGAGAGCCGGCGCACGGTGGTCGTGGCGAACGCGCCGATGCCGAGCCGCTCGGTGAGCTCGCCGACGTCGCGCGGGTGGGCGTACATGGTGGAGACGTGGCGCAGCATCTCCAGGGCGCGAACCCCGGTGGGCAGGCCGCCGTCCTGCAGCATGACGCCGACGCGCGGCCGCAGCTCCGTCGCCTGGGTGCGCGGGTCGCGGCCCAGCACGCGCACCGAACCGCCGTCGGGCACGCGCAGGCCCTCGCAGCACTCGATGGTCGTCGTCTTGCCGGCGCCGTTCGGGCCGAGCACCGCGGTGACGCGGCCGAGCTCGGCGACGAGGTCCAGCCGGTCCACCACGGCCCGCCCGCCGTAGCTCTTGACGAGGCCGGTGATCTCGACGGCGGGGGCACTGTGCACCGGGCGAGTGTAGGTCGCCGCGGGCGGGAGGGCGTCGGCGGCGGCGGTGATGAGGCGTGCCTTACTTGCGCGGAACCAATTTGGCAACAAGTATGTTGGCAATATCAGGACGCGGTCGGTGCATGTCGTACTGCGTCCGTATTGTGACGTGCGGCCGCGAGGTCGCCTGACCAGGAGGTGACGATGAGCCCAGTTCTGCACTCCGCCGTCGGCCACGCTCCGCCGCTGCCCGCCGAGCTGCCTTCCGAGGCCGAGGCCACCACCCGCCAGCGGGTGCTCCAGCTTGTCGCGTCCGCCGGACCGGTCACCGCGGCCGAGCTGGCCACGGAGCTCCACCTCACCCCGGCGGGGATCCGCCGGCACCTCGGCGTCCTCGAGACCGACCGGCAGATCGGCCTGCACGACGGCGTCGGCGTCGGCCCGGCACGTCGTGGCCGGCCCGCGAAGCACTACATCGTCACGTCCCACGGGCAGGCGGCGCTGTCCAACAGCTACTCCGAGCTCGCGGCGCAGGCCCTGCACTACCTCGCGGACGTCGCCGGCACGGCCGCGGTGGATGCGTTCGCGGCGGCCCGCGGCCGCGTCCTCGAGGAGCGCTACGCCTCGACGGTGGCCGACGCGGGCGACGACGTGCCGGCCCGGGCGAGCGCGCTCGCGCGGGTCCTCGCGACGGACGGCTACGCGGCGAGCAGCCGGCCGGTACCCGGCATGGCGACGATCCAGCTGTGCCAGGGGCACTGCCCGGTGCAGCAGATCGCGGCCGAGTTCCCCCAGCTGTGCGAGGCCGAGACGCAGGCCTTCTCCCGGCTGCTGGGCGTGCACGTCCAGCGGCTCTCCACGCTCGCCAGCGGCGGGCACGTATGCACCACGAACATTCCGACGACCGGTACAACCCTGGCAGGAAGGACGACATGAGCGCCCCCACGCAGAGTGCCCCAGACGCAGTTCCGATGACACAGGACGAGGCGATCGCCTCGATCGGTGCCTACACCTACGGGTGGCACGACTCCGACGAGGCGGGCCGCCTCGCGCGCCGCGGCGTCGACGAGGAGGTCGTGCGGAACATCTCGGCCCTCAAGGAAGAGCCTGAGTGGATGCTCAAGCTGCGCCTGAAGTCGCTGCGGCTGTTCGACAAGAAGCCCATGCCCACGTTCGGCGCCGACCTGTCGGGGATCAACTTCGACAACATCAAGTACTTCGTGCGGTCGACCGAGAAGCAGGCCACCACGTGGGACGACCTGCCGGACGACATCAAGAACACCTATGACCGGCTCGGCATCCCCGAGGCCGAGAAGCAGCGTCTCGTCGGTGGGGTGACCGCGCAGTACGAGTCCGAGGTCGTCTACCACCAGATCCGTGAGGACCTCGAGGAGCAGGGCGTCATCTTCGTCGACACCGACACCGGGCTGCGCGAGCACCCGGAGATCTTCGAGCAGTACTTCGGCTCGATCATCCCGCCGGGCGACAACAAGTTCGCGGCGCTGAACAGCGCGGTGTGGTCGGGCGGCTCGTTCGTCTACGTCCCGCCGGGCGTGCACGTCGAGATCCCGCTGCAGGCCTACTTCCGGATCAACACCGAGAACATGGGCCAGTTCGAGCGGACGCTGATCATCGCCGACGAGGGCTCGTACGTGCATTACGTCGAGGGCTGCACGGCGCCGGTCTACACCAGCGACTCGCTGCACTCGGCCGTCGTCGAGATCGTCGTGAAGAAGAACGCCCGGGTCCGGTACACGACCATCCAGAACTGGTCGAACAACGTGTACAACCTGGTCACCAAGCGGGCCACCGCCGCCGAGGGCGCCACCATGGAGTGGGTCGACGGCAACATCGGCTCGAAGGTCACCATGAAGTACCCGGCGATCTACCTGATGGGCGAGCACGCTCGCGGCGAGACGCTGTCGATCGCGTTCGCCGGCGAGGGCCAGCACCAGGACGCGGGCGCCAAGATGGTGCACGCCGCACCGCACACGTCGTCGTCCATCGTGTCCAAGTCGGTCGCGCGAGGCGGTGGCCGCACGTCCTACCGCGGCCTCGTGCAGATCCTCGAGGGCGCCGAGGGCTCCATGTCCAACGTGCTCTGCGACGCGCTGCTGGTCGACCAGATCTCACGCTCGGACACCTACCCGTACGTCGACGTCCGCGAGGACGACGTGTCGATGGGTCACGAAGCGACGGTCTCCCGCGTGAGCGAGGACCAGCTGTTCTACCTCATGTCACGCGGCATGAAGGAGACCGAGGCAATGGCGATGATCGTGCGCGGCTTCATCGAGCCGATCGCGCGCGAGCTGCCCATGGAGTACGCGCTCGAGCTCAACCGCCTCATCGAAC
This sequence comes from Pengzhenrongella sp., assembly GCF_036565025.1. NCBI lineage: Bacteria > Bacillati > Actinomycetota > Actinomycetes > Micrococcales > Pengzhenrongella > Pengzhenrongella sp. Next base: position 9,983 of record NZ_DATCNW010000061.1, on the reverse strand, counting down.
TGCAGATGGAAGGGTCCGTCGGTTAATGACGAGCACCACCAACACCACCCGCGAGGCGCCCGAGGGCCTCTCGACCGACCACAGCCAGGCCGCCGCGGACGGCGCGCACTCGCACGGCACGGGAGGCACCCCCCAGGGGTCCCGCGCCGAGCGGGCGACGTCGTTCGACGTAGCCGACTTCGCGTACCCGAACGGGCGCGAGGAGGAATGGCGCTTCGCGCCGGTTGACCGGATCGCGCCGCTGTTCGCGGCCGAGCTCACCGGCCACGGCGTGCTGACGACCGTCGTCGGGGCCCCCGAGGTCGTCGTGGAGATCGTCGACCGCGACGACGTGCGGCTCGGGCGGGCAGGGGTCCCCGGTGACCGCACCGCGGCCGCCGCCTGGGCCTCGTTCCGCCGGGCCACCGTCGTGACCATCCCGGCCCAGGCGGTCGCCTCGAGCGTCACGTCGATCCGGGTCGAGGGCGTCGAGGGTGCGGCGGACGACGCCACCGCAGCGCACCTGCTGGTGCACGCGAAGGCGCTGTCCGAGTCTGTCGTCGTGCTGGACCACGTGGGCAACGCGACCTTGTCCGAGACGGTCGAGATCGTCGTCGAGGACGGCGCGCACCTCACGCTCGTCTCCGTCCAGGACTGGGCGCCGGGCGCGGTGCACACCGCGTCGCACCGGATCAAGCTGGGCCGGGACGCGAAGGTCAAGCACATCGTGGTCACCCTCGGCGGCGACGTCGTGCGCGTGACGCCCGACGCCGAGTTCGCGGGCGAGGGCGGCGAGCTCGAGATGCTCGGCCTGTACTTCGCCGACGCGGGCCAGCACCAGGAGCACCGCCTGTTCGTCGACCACGCCGTGCCGGCCTGCCGCTCGCGCGTGACGTACAAGGGCGCGCTGCAGGGCGAGGGCGCGCACACCGTGTGGGTCGGCGACGTGCTGATCCGCGTCGCGGCCGAGGGCACCGACACCTACGAGCTCAACCGCAACCTGGTCCTGTCCGACGGCGCGCGCGCCGACTCGGTGCCGAACCTGGAGATCGAGACCGGCCTCATCGAGGGCGCGGGACATGCGTCCGCGACCGGCAGGTTCGACGACGAGCAGCTGTTCTACCTGCGCTCGCGCGGCATCCCCGAGGCGGACGCGCGCCGGCTCGTGGTGCGCGGGTTCTTCGCCGACGTCGTGCACCAGATCGGGGTGCCGGAGATCGAGGCGCGCCTGATCGACTCGATCGAGGCCGAGCTCGAGCGCTCCATGAGCGAGCTCGACCTGGTGACCGAGCCCGCCGCGGGCCCGCCGGCAAGCGTGCTGGCGGGCGCATGAGCGCCCAGCTCGCGTGCCTGACGGCGGACGTCCCCGTCGGCGGGACGCTGCGCCTCGAGCTCGAGGCGGCCGGCGGCACCGTCGAGGTCGCCATGGTGCGTGCCGAGGACGGCGTGCTGCACGCCATCTCGGACATCTGCTCACACGGTCAGGTCTCGCTGTCCGACGGCGAGGTCGAAGGCTCGACCGTTGAGTGCTGGCTGCACGGCTCCCGGTTCGACCTGCGCACCGGCGCCCCCACCGGCCTCCCGGCCATCCGTCCCGTCCCCGTGTACCCGGTGACCGTCGACGGCGAGCGTGTGCTCGTCGACGTCGACGCCCCAATCTTGATCGGCAAGGAGAACTGAATGTCCACTCTGGAGATCCACGACCTGCACGTCAGCGTCGAGACGAAGGAGGGCCTCAAGCCCATCCTGCGCGGCGTCGACCTGACCGTCGCGAGCGGCGAGACGCACGCCATCATGGGCCCGAACGGCTCCGGCAAGTCGACCCTCGCGTACTCCCTCGCGGGCCACCCGAAGTACAAGGTGACCTCCGGGACCGTCACGCTCGACGGCGAGGACGTCCTCGCGATGAAGGTCGACGAGCGCGCCCGCGCCGGGATGTTCCTCGCGATGCAGTACCCCGTCGAGGTCCCCGGCGTCAGCGTGTCGAACTTCCTGCGCACCGCCAAGACCGCGATCGACGGCAAGGCCCCGCCGCTGCGCACCTGGGTCAAGGGCATGAAGTCGGCCATGGACGCCCTGCGCATGGACCCGGCGTTCGCCGAGCGCAACGTCAACGAGGGCTTCTCCGGCGGCGAGAAGAAGCGCCACGAGATCCTCCAGATGGAGCTCCTCAAGCCGAGGTTCGCGATCCTCGACGAGACCGACTCCGGCTTGGACGTCGACGCGCTGCGCGTCGTGTCCGAGGGCGTCAACCGGGTGCGCGAGGACGGCACTGTGGGCGTGCTGCTCATCACGCACTACACGCGGATCCTGCGCTACATCACCCCGGACTTCGTGCACGTCTTCGTCGACGGCCGGATCGCCGAGCAGGGCGGGCCCGAGCTCGCCGACCGGCTCGAGAACGAGGGCTATGACCGGTTCCTGCCGGCCGGCGCTCCCGCCTCCACCTGAACCGCCCGCGCCCGAGTCGAGCCGCCTGAGAACAGGGGAACCACGATGACCGCCGAAGTCGAGACCGATCCCACGCAGGGCGCCGCGCTGAGCGGCACCGAGCTCGCTGCCGTGCGCGCGGACTTCCCGCTGCTCACGCGCACGCTGCGGGAGGGTCGGCCGCTGGTCTACCTCGACTCGGGGGCCACCTCCCAGAAGCCCGACGTCGTGATCGACGCCGAGCAGGACTTCTACACGCAGCGCAACGCCGCCGTGCACCGCGGGGCGCACCAGCTCGCCGAGGAGGCCACCGAGGCCTTCGAGGCGGCGCGCGCCCAGGTCGCGTCGTTCGTGGGCGCCGAAGAGGACGAGCTGATCTGGACCACCAACGCGACCGCGGGCATCAACCTGGTCGCGTACGCGATCGGGAACGCGACCGCCGGTCGCGGTGGCGAGGCCGCGCGGCGGTTCGCGCTCGCACCCGGTGACGAGATCGTCGTCACCGAGTCCGAGCACCACGCGAACCTCGTGCCGTGGCAGGAGCTTGCCGCCCGGACCGGCGCCGTGCTGCGCTGGATCGGCGTGCACGACGACGGCCGGCTGCGCACCGACCAGCTCGCGACCGTGGTCACGATGCGCACCCGCGTGCTCGCGTTCACGCACGCCTCGAACGTCACCGGCGCCGTGACCGACGTCGCCCCGTTCGTCGCGCGGGCCCGCGAGGTCGGCGCGCTCACGGTGCTCGACGCCTGCCAGAGCGTGCCGCACCTGCCGGTAAACTTCCGCGAGCTCGGCGTCGACTTCGCCGCGTTCTCCGGGCACAAGATGCTCGGGCCGACCGGCGTCGGCGCGCTGTACGGGCGCCGCGAGCTGCTTGAGGCGCTGCCCCCGGTGACCACCGGCGGCTCGATGGTCGAGGTCGTCACGATGGAGACCACGACCTTCATGCGGCCGCCGCACAGGTTCGAGGCCGGCACCATGATGGTCGCCCAGGCGATCGGGATGGGCGCCGCCGCGTCCTACCTCGCCGAGCTCGGCATGGACGCGGTCGCCGCCCACGAGGCCGTGCTCGCCCGCGCGATGCTCGACGCCGTGGCCTCCGTGCCGCACGTGCGCGTCGTCGGGCCGCTGGACACCGCGAACCGCCTCGCCACCGTCTCGTTCGTCGTCGACGGCGTGCACTCGCACGACGTCGGCCAGGTGCTCGACGACGCCGGCGTCGCCGTCCGGGTCGGCCACCACTGCGCCCAGCCGCTGCACCGCCGGTTCGGGGTGACCGCGACGGCCCGCGCCTCGGCGTCGGTCTACACGACGCTCGAGGAGATCGAGGTCTTCCGGGAAGCACTTGCGGGGGTCCGAGCGTTCTTCGGACTGGACGACGGGAGGGCGACCACGTGACGAGCCAGATGGAACAGCTGTACCAGTCGGTGATCCTCGACCACGCGAAGAACCCGGTCGGCCGCGGCCTGGTCGCGTCCGACGGCGACCGGGCCGGTCACGCGCTCGGCGAGTCGCACCAGGTCAACACGACCTGCGGCGATGACATCACGCTGCGGGTCGACATCGATACCGCGGGCGGCGCCGTGCCGGTGCTGCGGGTCGTGAGCTGGGAGGGGGAGGGCTGCAGCATCTCGCAGGCCTCCGTCTCGGTGCTCACCGAGCTCGCCACGGGCGCCGACCTGACCGACGTCGACCGGCTCTACGAGTCGTTCCGCGCGCTGATGCACTCGCGCGGCGCGGGGCTCGACCCCGACCAGGAGGAGGCGCTCGGTGACGCCACCGCGTTCACCGGCGTCGCGAAGTACCCGGCCCGGATCAAGTGCGCCCTGCTCGGCTGGGCCGCACTCAAGGACGCCGTCGTGCGGTCCGGTGCGGCCGCGCCGATGACCAGCCAGTCGGCCCCCACCACCCCGAAGGAGCTGCCATGACCACGACCACCCCGCCCGGCGCGACGACGCCGGCCGCGACCCCGCCCTCGGTCGCCGACGTCGAGGAGGCCCTGCGCGACGTCATCGACCCCGAGCTCGGGATCAACATCGTCGACCTCGGCCTCGTCTACGGCCTGACCGTGGACCAGGAGAACCACGCCGTCATCGACATGACGCTCACGTCGGCGGCCTGCCCGCTCACCGACGTCATCGAGGACCAGACGGCCACCAGCCTGGACGGACTCGTCGACGGCTTCCGGATCAACTGGGTCTGGATGCCGCCGTGGGGCCCGGAGAAGATCACGCCCGACGGCCGCGAGCAGATGCGGGCCCTAGGCTTCAACATCTGAGGTCGTTCACCAGCTGAGGGGTTCGCGCACGTTGCCCGACACGAGCAAGGCGTCCGACGTGCGCGAGCCTGGTGCCGGGGCTGACCCCCGCCTCGGATTCGGGTCTCACTCGGCCCTCGGATCTGGGGCTGATACCGCCCTCGGATCTGGGCCTGACTCCAGCCTCGTTTCCGGGGCTGACTCCGGCCTCGTTTCCGGGGCTGACTCCGGCCTCCGGGCCGATTGCTCGAGCTGTTTCGGGCTCTGCTGTGTGGTGCCTGCGTTCTCGGCCTCGGCCGACTTCGCGATCAACAAGCCGGCCGGGCACGCGTGCCCGAACCTGCAGCAGGACTCCCGGTGCGGGATTCACGCCTTGCTCCGCGAGACGGGTTTCCGGGGCTGCACGGTGTACGACTGCTTCGGCGCCGGCCAGAAGGTCTCCCAGCTCACGTTCGGCGGGCAGGACTGGCGCGGTGCGCCGAAGACCGCTCGCACGATGTTCGCGGTGTTCCCGATCGTGCGGGACCTCCAAGAACTGGCCTACTACCTGACCGAGGCGCGCGAGCTGACCGAGGCGCGCGAGCTGACTGCGGCGCGCGAGGTGACCGAGGCGCGGGACCTGCCGGGGGAGCGGGTGGGGACCCAGGCGCGCGCTCGGGCTGCGGAGCGAGCCGGAACTGAGCCGGACGCGTCGACTCCAGCGGACACCGCGAGACGTGATGCTCGCCGCTCCGATTCCGCGCGGACGCTGCACGCTCAGCTCGGCCGCGCGCTGGACGATACGGACCGCCTCAGCCTGCTGAGCCCCGACGCGCTCCTGGAACTTGACGTCGCGGCGCACCGGCAGGCGGTGAAATCCCTCCTGCTCCGGGCGAGCGACCTGGCCCGAGCCGCGGTCCGCAAGCCCAAGGACCACCGGGGAGCAGATCTCATCGGCGCCAAGCTCGCCGGAGCCGACCTGCGCGGCGCGAGCCTGCGCGGCGCGAAGCTCATCGGAGCCGACCTCCGCGGAGCGGACCTGAGGCAGGCAGACCTCACCGGAGCCGACTTCCGCGGCGCCGACCTGTCCGGCGCCGACCTCAGCACCAGCATCTTCCTCATCCAGTCCCAGCTGGACGCAGCCAACGGCGAGCAGTCAACCAAGCTCCCCCCATCCCGAACCCGCCCCACCCACTGGTCGACCACCTGATCCGGAAGTCCCCGACCTCCAGCCCGAAACGGACTGCCCCAACTGACGAGCCGGCGGATTTCCCCGCGAGTGCGGGACTTTGGCTCTCAAAACGGCCCGATTGACAGCCAAAGTCCCGCACTCGCTTGAATCCGACTCGGGTCAGAGGCCGACTTCTTTAGTTCCGGAAGAATCGGTGCGTCCCGCGCACACATCCTTCCCAAACGTGATCCTTGCCACCCGCCCGATCGGGCTCCGATGGTTCAGGATTCGGAAGAATCGGTGCGTCCCGCGCACACATCCTTCCCAAACTTGATCGCTGCCACCCGGGTCCAGGCATTGGGTGAGGTCGGCTGCGTAGACCTTGTGGGCAGTCAGTGCGTCCAGGACGGCCGAGCCGGCGCTCTTGAAGACCGTGAGCTGGTGGGCGTTCGCGCGTCCGGCGACGGCACCGGTCGGGACGTCGCCGAGCTCGAGGATCGCGCCGGCGTCGAGTAGGCCGGCCTCGATCGGGGCGATCAGGTCGCCCGCCGTGGCCACAAGAATCCCGTAACGTCCGAGCGTTGACGTCCTATAGGACGTCAACGCTCGGACGTTGCGGTTGGTGAGGTTCGGTCAGGTTGACGTCGTCGTGACGCCAGCGCCGAGCGGATCCGCGCGAGTGCGGGCGTTCTGCTGTTGGCCGCGCGAGTGTGGGCGTTCAGCTGCCTGAATCGCCGAATAGACAGCAGAATGACCGCACTCGCGTCCGGTAACCAGGATCGCTCACGCGAGTGCGGGACTTTGGCTGTCTAAACGGCCCGAATGACAGCCAAAGTCCCGCACTCGCGTGAGCGACTCGGGTCAGAGGTCGACTTTTTGGCCTCGGCCTTGGGTGAGGGCGGCTGTGTAGACCTTGTGGGCGGTCACTACGTCCAGGACGGCCGAGCCGACGCTCTTGAAGACCGTGAGCTGGTCGGCGTTCGCGCGTCCGGCGACGGCACCGGTCAGGACGTCGCCGAGCTCGAGGATCGCGCCGGCGTCGAGCAGGCCGGCCTCGATCGGGGCGATCAGGTCGCCGGCCTCGGCGAGGGCCGCCGCGGTGTCGATCACGACGACGTCGGCCCGGGCGAGGAGCCCGGAGTCGAGCTCCTGCATGGCCGGGGTGAACGCGCCGACGCCGTTCACGTGTGCGCCGGCCGCGGCGAGCCGGCCGTCGAACACGGGCAGCGCCGACGTCGTGACGCAGGTGACGACGTCCGCGCCGTCGACCGCCGCGTCCGACGACGACGCCGCGACGACCCGCGTCTCATACCGCCCGGCCAGCCGCTCGCGCATCGAGGCGACGAACGCGGCCAGCCGCTCGGGATTCCGCGAGAAGACCCGCACCTCGTCGAATGCGCGCACGCACAGCATCGCCTCGAGCTGCTGCGCCGCTTGGCCCCCGGTGCCGATCAGCGCACCCACGCGGGCGTCCGCGCGGGCGAGCGCGTCGGTCCCGGCACCCTGCACGGCCCCGGTGCGCAGCGCGGTGAGGTACGTGCCGTCCATGACCGCGCAGACGACGCCGGTCGTGCCGTCCAGCAGGACGATCGTCGCCGGGACCGACGCGATTGCGAGCTCGGCGTTCCGCGGGAAGACCGAGACGATCTTGATCCCCACCGTGTCCAGGTCCGGCACGTGGGCCGGCATCACCAGCGTGCGCCCGTCGTGGGTCGGCACGTCCAGGGCGGTACGCAGCGGGACGTCGCAGCGGCCGCGCGAGTGCAGCCGCAGCGCCTCCTTCGACGCGTCGACGGCTTGGGGCATGGTCACGAGGGCGCGCACGTCGGACGCTGAGAGCAGGAGCATTTGCCGAAGTCTCCCAGGCCGCGGGCCGGACCGGCCCGACGCGTCCAGGCGGTGAGCCGAACGAGCACGAGTCGTCCAGTCCGCGAACCGGACCCGCCCGACACGTCCAGGCCGCGAGCCCGTCGCGAGGGCATGACGACCTCGCCGCACCCGCCCGACACGTCCAGGCCACGAGCCCCGGTCAAAAGGGGACGACGACCTCGCCGGACCTGTGCAGCTTGTGCCAGGGGAGCCCCACGCCGGCCACCGCGCTCGCGATCGACTGGATCACGACCAGGTAGATCAGCTGGCGGTAGAAGAACTGCTGGAGGGGCTGGCTCCACAGCGGGCGCAGGGGCTCGTTGTCCAGGTGCAGGGCGTAGGCGCTGGTGGCCAGCTGAACCAGCGCGAACCCGACCCAGATGGCCACCACGCGGGCCGTGTCGCCCGCGATGAGCCCGTGCAGGGCGAAGATGTCGATCGCAGGCGCCGCGAGCGGAAGCAGCACCTGGAACAGGAGCATGTACGGGATGCCGATCCGGCCGAGCCGCCTACCGGGGCCGCCCTCGACCATCGCGGCGCGGTGCTTCCAGATGCACTGCAGCGTGCCGTAGCCCCAACGGTACCGCTGGCGCCACAGGTCGTTGACGCTGCTCGGGGCCTCGGTCCACGCCCGCGCCCGCTCCTCGTGCACGACCTCGTACCCGGCGCGCAGGATCCCCATGGTGATGTCGGTGTCCTCCGCGAGGGTGTCGGTGCTCAGGCCGCCGGCCGCCTCGAGCGCCTGCCGCCGGAACGCGCCGGCCGCGCCGGGGACGGTGGTGATGCAGCGCATCAGGTCCAGCAGCCGCCGGTCGAGGTTGAAGCCGCTGACGTACTCCAGGTGCTGCCAGCGCCCGAGCAGTCCCCGCCGGTTGCCGACCTTGGTGTTGCCGCTGACCGCGCCGACGGCGGGATCCCGGAGCGGCTGCACGATGAGCCGGATCGTGTCGTCCTCGAAGACGGTGTCGCCGTCGAGCATGATGAGGATGTCGTGCGAGGCCAGGGCCGTCCCCGTGCGCAGCGCGGCCGCCTTGCCGGCGTTGGCCTGTCGGACGACTCGCACCCCCGGCAGGTTCAGCGCCTCGGCGAGGTCGCCGGTGCCGTCGGTCGAGCCGTCGTCGATCACCAGGATCTCGACCTCCGGGTAATCGCTCGCGGCCAACGACCGGACCGCCCGCTCGATGCCGACCGCCTCGTTGAATGCCGGGACGAGAACGGTCACCGGCGGCAGCCACTGCTCACCGGCGACCCGCCGGGCGGACACCTGCACGTGCCGGCGGGCGAGCGCGACGACCAGGACGGTCCGCAGCGCGGAGAGCAGGCCGAGCAGCAGGATCACCCAGCCGAGCACCGAGACGAGGGCGGACGAGAGCCGGACGGCGATACCCAGGAACTCGCCCTGCACGCGCTGCAGGGTGCCGACCGGCCGGGACGCATCGGCGGCCAGCCCGAGTCCGCCCGAGACGGTCGTGAACGTGTAGCCCGCGGCCCGGTACCGCTCGATGAGCGTGCCGAGCGCCGCGACGGTCTGCGCGCGGTTGCCGCCGCCGTCGTGCATGAGCACGATCTGACCGGCCGTGCCGACGGGGGATCCCGCCTGGAGGATCGACGCGACCCCGGGCCGCTTCCAGTCGTCCGTGTCGCGGTCCGTGAGCACGACGATGTAGCCCGCCGCGGTCTCCTTCCGGATCGCGGCCAGCTCGCGCTCGTCGAGCGCGCTCGGTTCGGAGGAGTACGGCGGCCGGAGCAGCGCGCTGCTGATGTGCGCGCTGCCCGCCAGCCCCAGCTGCCCGAGGGAGAGCTCGAGGTTGCGCCGCCAGGCGGGCACGGCGGCGAGGTCGGTGTGCGACCAGGTGTGGTTCCCGAGCTCGTTTCCGTCCGCGAGGACGCGTCGGACCAGGGCCGGGTTCTGGTCCGCACGCGCACCCACGACGAAGAACGTCGCGGGCACGTGCTCGCGGGCGAGCACGTCGAGGATCTGCGGCGTCCAGCGCGGGTCGGGCCCGTCGTCGAACGTCAGGGCGACCGTGCGGTCGGGCAGTCCGCGCGAGATGAGGTCCTTGCCGTCCTGGAAGATGATCGGCCCGCCGCCCGGCACGGTGGCCGGGGTACGCGTGCGGGCGGGGGCGGTGCTCGCCGGGCCGATCCCGCTGGTGATGGTCTGCAGGCCGAGCGCCACGAACAGCGCCGCCACCAGCGCGACCAGCAGCGCCCAGTGGGCACCGGGCAGACGGCGGGCCCGGGGCTCGCGGCGCCGGCTCGGCGCGGGTGTGGCAGGCGGGCGGCGCGCACCGGGCT
>NZ_DATCNW010000060.1:0-1994 GCF_036565025.1 Pengzhenrongella sp. | reverse complement strand
GGGCCGACGAGGAACGCTTCGACCAGCAGGAGCGCCAACCCGGAACCGGCCAACCCAAGGAACGCCGTGCTGCGGCTGATCTTGGGTAGCGCCGGGATCGGAAGCACGATCTCGCCAACGTAGTCGCGCACCACGGCAACGACGTCGCCGAATGTGGGGCTCTGCAGTGCTCGCTTGGTCGCTCTGATGGCCATTTGGCCCTCCCCAAAAGTCCTACCCACGCCTGTGAGAGTGAACGGAAGGAGGCCGGGGCGAGTTACTCGGGGCGGTGTGGCATTTTCGGATCAGGCGACCGCTGGAGGCGCTGTGCTAGGGCTTGAGCTCCTTCTGGAGCCGTCGGAAGTAGGCGAAGTCCGTGCCGTCGGCGATGATCTGGGTCGGCGTCTTCTTGATGAGCTTGGCGTCCGTCAGGCGCAGCGTGAAGAAGCGGACGGTGTCCTCGGGGTCGTAGTCCCGCCACTCGAACGACTGATCCTTGATGACGTCGTACACCACCTGCTCGGTGATGGCGGGGTTTGCCTTGTAGCGGCCCGCGTCGATCGCGGCCTTCGCCGTCGCGCGAAGATCCCGTTTGCCGGCGTCGATGCTGCGTAGGATCGCGCGGGTCGCGCGTTTTGTGGCCACCGGGTTCGCCCTGGCCCAGTCGCGATTCGTGGCGAGCAGGCAGCAGTAGTTCTGCGACCACGGCTTGTCGAGCGCAGAGTTGAGGAGGACGTGACCGGGGTTGTTTTTCGTGCCGTGCAGGGCCGGTCCAGCTGGTCCGCCCGTGGCGATGGCGTCGGCCTTCCCATCCACGAAGTACGAGATGATGCTCGTGTCCGGGCCGATCTCGACGAAGTTCGCGTCCCCGGGTTGCATGCCGACGTACGCGAGCAGGCTCACGAAGAAGCCGTACGCGAAGTCCGTGGCGGTCCGTCCCGTCGTCCCGGCGGTGGAGAACGTGATCCGGTTGACGGCGATCGTCTTCCCGCGGAGGTCCGCGATGGCGTTGATCCCGGGCCGCGCCCACAACTCGAGACAGCCCGTGTGGGTGCCGGCGACCGCGACGACCGGGACGCTCGTATCCACCGCGGCTGCGAGCGTGTTGCCGTAGAAGACGCCGAATTCGGCCGTGCCCGCCGCGGGATCGCCGGCCCCGTACTGGATGTCGGTGAAGCCCTCCTCGCGGAGGAACGGATCGGCGAGCCAGTACCAGGGATCGCACGCCGGGGTGTCCGCGAACCGGATCGTGGTCGTCTCCGGCGGTCCCAGGCTCTGCGACGGTGTCGCAGCGGTCGACGAGCTGTTCGGCGCGCACGCGGCGGCGAGCGCAGCCCCGGCCGCGCCAAGGAACGTCCGGCGGCGGATCACGTTCTCACGCGTGGACTATTGCGCGTGGCCCCGGCCATGGCAATGAGATTCAGCCGACTCGAGCAATGTCGGCACATTCATGCCGGGAGGTCGCCGCGTCCGGAGCCGCCCCCCGGGAATCGGACCCGGAATCTGCGGTTTACAAAGAGTTTCGTCCGGTCAAAGATGCGATTGCCCTGAAGTGTCGGGGTTCCTGACCGTCGGTTTGTCAGACCGACGCGAAGTTACACGGGCTTGAAGAACCGCCCGAGCGTCTGCGGGTAGCGCTTGAGCCGCGATGTCGGGATGCGATCCGCGATAGCGGCGGAGCATCCGATCGCCGGAGCCATCGCTCTAGCCCTGGACCTCGATGATCGCGGAGTCGGGCCAACCGCCCTCATGGAGCAACCGCGTCCGTGTCGAGCGGAAGCGATGCTGACGGAGTCAACGCACGTAGTCACGTGTACTGCGACTCGCAAGCACCCCGCGGCGCCCGGCAATTGTCGAGAGTCAGCCCTCCGCGCGGCCCAGAACCCAGACCTGCTCGCGGCCGTAGGCGGGTGGCCCGCCCCTGAAGTCGCCGTAGTCGGCAACCACCTCGAAGCCGACCAGCTCGAAGAGGAACCGCATCTCGCTCCGCAGGGACCAGCGCAGGGTGAGCTGCT
>NZ_DATCNW010000059.1:0-24604 GCF_036565025.1 Pengzhenrongella sp. | reverse complement strand
CGTCCTATAGGACGTCAACGCTCGGACGTTGCGGGTTTCTTGGGGGCTATCGGTGGGGCCACTGCGCCGTCGCCGAGGGTGCCTGCCGTCTCGCCCCGGCCGGGCTTGGCATGATGCTCTGGCAGGGTGCGGTGGCGTTCGAGCTGTGGACCCCCTGCAAGAACAAGGAGAACCTCATGAGCATCCGACTGGTCACGGTGCGCGACGTCGTGCTGGGCGAAGGCATGCCGAAGGTCTGCGTTCCGGTCACCGCGCGCACGCATCCGGAGCTCGTGGCGCAGGCCGCCCTGGCGTCCGCAGCCGGGCCGGACCTGGTCGAATGGCGGGTCGACTTCTTCGACGAGGTCACCGACCCGGCGGCGGTCCTGAGCGCACTCGACGCGTTGCGTCGCGGGCTCGGCGAGATCCCGCTCGTCTTCACTTTCCGCAGCGCGCGCGAGGGTGGCCGGCGCGAGCTGCCCGAGGCCGAGTACGTCGCGCTGATCGAGCGGGCGTCCGCCAGCGGGTTCGTCGACGTCGTGGACGTGGAGCTGTTCACGTCCGAGGCGGCCGTGCGATCGGTCGTCGCGTCCGCGCACGCGCACGCGGTCGCCGCAATCGTCTCGAGCCACGACTTCGCCGCGACACCTCCGGCCGCCGAGCTCGTCGCCCGGCTGCGCCGGGCCCAGGAGCTCGGCGCGGACCTGCCCAAGCTCGCCGTGACGCCCACGAGCCCGCGGGACGTGCTCGCGCTGCTCGAGGCCACCTGGACGATGGCCAGCACCTACGCCGAGGTGCCGATCATCACGATGTCGATGGGCGGCGACGGCGTGATCACCCGCCTCGCCGGCGAGGTGTTCGGTTCGGCGCTGACCTTCGCGGCCGTCGGCGCGACCTCGGCGCCCGGTCAGGTCGACCTCGAGACCGTGGCCCGCGTGCTGGCCTTGATCCACGCGAACCGATAGGACTGGCCGGACTCCGCGAGATGGGAGTCGTTGTCCGGGGCAGCCGGCCGGCTCGACCTCAGTGCAGCCCTCCGTGCAGCCCTCAGTGCAGCGAAAGTGCACCAAAACGCCTCATTCACTGCACTTTGGATGCACAGAGCGCTGCACTGAGCCCGTCCACCCGCGGTGCTAAGGGTCGAGCCCGCCGTCGACGCTGACGGCCGCGGCCCGGCATCGACACCGACGGCCTCGGCCGGCCGCCCACGCGCTCGCGCCGCGAACGGGGAGTCGTTGTCGTATTTTCGCGATCTGAGGACAACAACTCCCATCTCGATGGCGTCCCGGGCCGGGCCGGGTCACCTGGGCTAGAGCGAGATCGCGGTGCTGGTGACGGCGCCTTCGCTGACCTCGGCGTACGCCGCTGCCAGGAGTGAGGGATCGGGGCCCTCGAGGGAGGACGGCTTGGCGATGTCTTCGAGCACGACGAAGCGCAGCAGGTCGCCGCGGGTCTTCTTGTCGCGCCGCATCGCGGACAACAGCTGCGTCCACTTGTCACCGCGGTAGGTCACCGGGAGCCCGACGGCGGTGAGGATCGCGCGGTGCCGGTCCACGACGTCGTCGGACAGGCGGCCCGCGAGCCGGGCGAGCTCCGCGGCGAACACCATGCCCACCGAGACGGCCGCGCCGTGGCGCCAGGCGAAGCGCTCCACGTGCTCGATCGCGTGCCCGAAGGTGTGTCCGTAGTTGAGGATCTCGCGCAGGCCCTGCTCGGTCAGGTCCTCCCCGACGACGCGTGCCTTGACCGCGATGGACCGCTCGATGAGCTCGAGCAGCACGTCCTCCCCCGCCGCGCCCTCGGCGAGGGTGCCGCCGCGCGCCACGATCCCGGTCGGGTCGGCCTCGATGATCTCGAGGATGCGCGGGTCGGCGATGAACCCGCACTTGATGACCTCGGCGAGCCCCGCGACGAAGTCGAACGTGGGCAGGGACTCGAGCGACGCGAGGTCGCACAGCACGCCGGCGGGCGGGTAGAACGTGCCGACGAGGTTCTTGCCCTCGGCGGTGTTGATGCCCGTCTTGCCGCCGACGGCCGCGTCGACCATGCCGAGCAGGGTCGTGGGGATGTGCACAACCTTGATGCCGCGGAGCCAGGTGGAGGCGATGAACCCGGCGACATCCGTCGTTGCACCGCCGCCGAGCGAGACGATCGCGTCCGAACGCGTGAAGTTCGACTGGCCGAGCACCTGCCAGCAGAACCCGGCGACCTCGAGGGTCTTGGCGCCCTCGGCGTCGGGCACCTCGGCGAGCAGCGCCTCGTAGCCCTGGGCCACCAGGTCCTCGCGGACCGCCTCCGCGGACGCCGACATCGCTGCGGGGCAGATGATCAGCACCCGCTGCACGCCGTCGCCGAGCAGGCGAGGAAGCTCGCCGAGCAGGCGCCGGCCGATCACGACGTCGTACGTCCGCTCACCCTTCACCGTCACCACGCGGGTCGCGGTCGCGTCGCGCGTGACGTGACCCTCGGGCTCGAGCGGCTCGCGGTTCGCGGTTCGCTCCGCGGCGGCCGTGTCCGCGGCGGCCGTGATCTCCCGAGCGACCTCGGCGGGCGTGCGGCCGTCGGTGTCGACCACCATGGTCGCGACCTGCTGGTAGATCGGCCGACGGCCCTCCATCAGCTCCTGCCATTTCGCGCGCGGGTTGCCCATCAGCAGCGGGCGCGCCTGGTTGAACCCGACGCGCGGCGCGGCGTGCGCGAGGGAGACGTCGAGGAAGACGACGATGCCGCCATCGGCCGCGTACTGCGCCAGCGCGTCCTGCGTCTGCGGGTGCAGCACCGAGCCGCCACCGAGGGCCAGCACGCCGTCGTGCTCCGCGAGAGCCGTCATGACCGCCGCGTGCTCGAGCTCGCGGAAATGGGCCTCGCCGTCGGCGGAGAAGATCTCGGGGATCGACCGGCCGGCGGCGCGCGCGATGTCGTCGTCGGTGTCCCGGGCGCGCACGCCCATCGCGGCGGCGAGGGCGCGAGCCACCGTCGTCTTGCCGGAGCCCATCGGGCCGACGAGGACGGCGCGCGGACGGGTGGCCGGGGAGCTAGGCGTGATTGGCACGCCCGGTACATTACCGTCGGCCCGATCCGGGCACCGGCGGTGCTTAGCAGGCGAAACGAGCCGAGCGCCTCACGCCTGGAGTGCGTCGAGGATCTCCTGGGCGACCTCGGCGGGGGTCCGTCCGTCGGTGTCGACCACGCGGGTCGCGACCTGGCGGTACACCGGCCGGCGCGCCTCCATCAGCTTCTGCCACTGCGAGCGGGGGTTGCCCATCGAGAGCGGTCGCGCCTGGTTGAACCCGACGCGCGGAGAGGCGTGGGCGAGGGAGACATCGAGGAAGACGACGACTCCGCCGAGCGCCGCATAAGCCGCGAGCGCGTCCTGCGCGCCCGGGTCGAGCACCGCGCCTCCGCCCAGCGCGAGGACGCCGTCGTGCACGGCGAGGGCGGTGAGGACCGCCTCGCGCTCGAGGTCACGGAACCGCGCGTCACCGTCATCGACGAAGATCTCGAAGATCGGCTTTCCGGCGGCGCGCTCGACGTCGGTGTCGGACTCGCGGACCGCGACGCCGAGCGCCTCGCCGAGCGCGCGCGCGACTGTCGACTTGCCGGAGCCGGGCGGACCGACGAGGACGACCTTGGGCGCGTGAGGGTTGGCTGGCACGCCCGGAGCGTACGCGTCAGCACAACCAACCCCCACCTGTCAGCCTCAGCGCGCACCACGGACCGCGCACGATCTGACAAGTCGGGGGGCCATTGAAGTGTCAGCCTCAGCGCGGGCCAGGGACCGCGCAACGGCTGACAAGTCGGGGGGTCAGCGCTGGAGTTCGGGGATCGCGTCGAGGTAGGTGCGCAGGTTCCGGGAGACCTCGCTGACCGAGTCTCCGCCGAACTTCTCGAGCAGCCCCTGGGCGAGCACCAGGGCGACCATCGCCTCGGCGACGACGGCGGCCGGCGGCACCGCGCAGACGTCCGAGCGCTGGTGCTGGGCCTTCGCCGGCTCGCCGCTCGCGGTGTCGACCGTCGCGAGCGCACGCGGCACCGTCGAGATCGGCTTCATCGCGGCGCGCACGCGCAGGATCTCCCCGTTGGACATGCCACCCTCGATGCCGCCCGCGCGGTTGGACCGGCGCCGGATCACGCCCGTCACCGCGTCGCGCTCCATCTCGTCGTGCGCGGCGGAGCCCCGCCGCGTCGCGGTGCGGAAGCCGTCGCCGACCTCGACGGCCTTGATCGCCTGGATGCCCATGAGTGCGCCCGCGAGGCGCGAGTCGAGGCGTCGGTCGGAATGCACGTAGCTGCCGATCCCGGACGGGAGTCCGTACGCGAGCACCTCCACGACCCCTCCGAGGGTGTCCCCCGCCTTCTGGCAGTCGTCGATCTCGGCGACCATCGCGGCCGACGTCGTCGGGTCCGCGCAGCGCACCGGGTCCGCGTCGAGGCGGCCGACGTCGTCCGGCACCGGCAGGGCGGCGTCGTCCGGCGCCGCGATCGGGCCGATCGCGACCACGTGGGAGACCAGGCGGATCCCCGCGGCCTGCTCGAGGAAGTGCGCGGCGAGCGTGCCGAGCGCGACGCGGGTCGCGGTCTCGCGGGCGGACGCGCGCTCGAGCACGGGACGCGCGTCGTCGAACGCGTACTTGCGCATGCCCACGAGGTCGGCGTGCCCGGGGCGCGGGCGGGTCAGCGGCGCGTTCCGCGCGCGATCGAGGAGCGCGGGGTCGACCGGGTCGGGCGACATGACGTCGACCCACTTGGGCCACTCGGTGTTACCGATCTCGATCGCGATCGGACCGCCCTGGGTGAGTCCGAGCCGCACCCCGCCGAGGATGCGCACCGCATCCTGCTCGAACTTCATCCTCGCCCCGCGCCCGTAGCCGAGCCGGCGGCGCGCGAGCGCGTCCTGGACCTCTTTCGTGGTGATCTCGACCCCCGCGGGGAGACCCTCGAGGATCCCGACCAACGACGGACCGTGCGACTCACCAGCAGTCAACCAACGCAGCATGGTGGGATCTTTTCACGCGGGTGACCGATGCAGACGCGGCGCCCGCGTCGTGGACCGGCGGGACTTTGCCGCGCGGGTGCGCGGTGAAGACGCGGCGCCCAGGTGGTGGACCGGGCGCCGCGCGTCTAGGAGGTGGCTCCGACCGGGTCCGGCTGAACGTAGGCGAAGCCGGTGATCGTCAGCTCCTGGTCACCGACGGACGTCGCCGGCTTGCCGCCGTTGGCGTCGGACTGCGTCAGCGCGGTGCCGGCGAGTCCCGCCACGAGGAAGAGACGGGGCGTCGACTTCTGCACGTCGTCAAGGAATGCGATCGTGCGCGCATAGGAACCGATCACGGTGATCGACAGCGGCATCGTCGTGAACCCGAGGGGTGCGGCCGGCCCGGAAGCGACGGGCGCGCTCGGGGCGGGCACGGTCGCCACCGGCTCCGTGGCGGGGGCGGGCGAGGCTTCGCCTGTCGTCGACGTGGGGGCGGCGGCGGGTGCCGCGACGACGACGGGGACAGGTGGCTCGAACGTCACCGGCGTACCGGCCGAGATCGCCGTGATGGTGACCGAGCGCGCCTTGGCGACCGCCGTCACCTGACGGATGTACGCCGCGAGCTGCGCGTCGGCGGGGACCTGGAGCCGGATTGCCGCCAGGTCAGCCTGGTACTCGGGCAACCTGGCGAAGTCTGCCTTGAGCGTCGTCATCTTGACCAAGAGCTGGTCGTTCTGCTGCCGCGTCGCTGAGGCCTGGTCTCGCGCCTGCGAGGCGGTCGAGAAGGTCGGCGCGATTGCCAGGAACCACGCCGCGGCCATGATCGCGAGCGCGGCGAAAACCGTCCCGCCGATCCAGGTGCTCTTCTTGGCGCCGTTCATGTCACTTGGTCCCGTCGGTCGCGGCGAACCGGTCGGCGTACGCCTGGTCGGTGAACTGCACGGTCGCCTGGACCACGTAGTAGGTGCTGGCGCCTTCCGAGGCCACGGTTGCCGCGGACACGAAGGAGTCGGACAGCCCGGGGACGGAATCGAGCGCATCCATCCACGCGGCCGAGTCGGGGAGCGTGGCGGATCGCGCGGTGAAGGCGATCTTTCCGACACTCACCGCCTGGAGCGGGTCGGTCGGCGCCTCCGCCTCGACCATCGGCGTGGCGCCGCTGACGCTGAGCTTGTCGATGCTCACGCCGCGGGGCAGGACCGCCCCCATCGCTTCGAGCAGCGGCTTCCAGCTCACCTCGGTGGACATGCCCAACGCGCGCGCCGTCCGCACCTTCCCGA
Organism: Pengzhenrongella sp.; assembly: GCF_036565025.1. NCBI lineage: Bacteria > Bacillati > Actinomycetota > Actinomycetes > Micrococcales > Pengzhenrongella > Pengzhenrongella sp. Next base: position 18,370 of record NZ_DATCNW010000059.1, on the reverse strand, counting down.
GCGCGTCGAGGACCTTCGGGACCTCGGCGTACTTCGTCGTCTCGCGGTTGAGCCGGGCGGTCTCGTTCTGCGCCACACCGAGCTCGGTGTTGGCTTGGGACACGGACACCAGCCCGAATCCGAATACCCCGATACACACCACCACCGTGACCACGAGGCTGATCCCGAGCCAGTGCTTGACCTTGCGCAACCCCCGCGCGGCGCGCACCTCGGGCGGCAGGAGGTTGACCTGCGGGCGCGCCGGGCCGAGCGCGGTGCTCCGGGTCTTCGGGGGTGCGAGCAGGGCGGTCATGCGGCAACTCCAAAGGCCAGGCCGACCGACATGGCGACCAACGATTCGGATCCATTCAGGCTCGCGCGGTCGACGGTCTTGGCCATCCTGAGCCCCGACAGCGGGTCACCGAGCGTCACCGGCAGCCGGCTCGCACTCGACAGGAACTGCCCGAACCCCGGCAGATGAGCGCCACCGCCCGTGAGGATCGCCACGTCGATGCCTGCGCCCGGGTTGTTGCCCGCGTAGTAGACGAAGGTGTTGCGGACCGACTCGACGAGCATGCGGGTCACCCCGCTGATCGCCTCGGCGGCCTCGGCATGCTCGGGGCCGATGGAGTACCCGATACCGACCTCGCGCTTGACCGTCTCGGCCTCGGCGGCGGCGATGCCCAGCGCGCTCGCGACGGCGGTGGTGACGTTCAGCCCGCCCGACGGCAGGGTCCGCACGAGCCGCGGCACGCCCTTGGCCGAGATCACGACGTTCGTGATGCTCGCGCCGATGTCGACCAGGGCGACCGTCTGGTCGGCGAACTCGCCACGCACGATGGCGCGCAGCAGCGCGAACCCGTTGAGGTCGACCATCATGGCGTGCAGGCCGGCACCCTCGACCGCCAGCACGTTCGCGTTGACGGTGTCCCGCTGCGCGGCGACGAGCATGCCGCGGAACGTGCGGCCGATGTCCGTCTCGTACTCACCGGTGGGGTAGTAGTCCAGCAGCGCCTCGTCCGTCGACATCGGGAGGAGCTCCTTCACCTGGAAGGGCAACGACGCCCGGATCTGCGCGAGCGGCATCCACGGCAGGTCGAGCTCGCGCACGACGACGCGCTGGTTCCCGACGCCGATCACCACGTTCTTCGTGCTGAAGCCGGCCTCCTGCCAAAGCTGGCGCAGGGCGGTGGCGACGGTGCTGGGCTCGGCGACCTCGCCGTCGCGCACCGCACCGAGCGGCAGCGGCACCTGGTCGATATGCAGGAGCTTGGGGGCGGAGCCACCGCCGCTGAACTCGAGCTCGGCTGCCCGCACCGCCGTCGTGCCGATGTCGAGCCCCACCACGCGGGTTGTCGCCACAGTGCCGTCCCCTCTCGATGACTTCCACTGTGCCTATCGGGCGTCACCGAGCAGTTCTTAGCCTTCGCGGGGACAGGGGCGAAGCGTTCCCGCGCGGTCAGACCATCAGGCCAAGGTAGGCCGACCAGATCGGCTCCCCCGCCGCGATCCCGATCGCGGCTCCGGCGAGCATCCACGGCCCGAACGGGATCCCGGACTTACGGGTCGCGAGACGGGCTGCGAGCAGCGCGATGGAGAAGACACCACCGACGAGGAAGGCCGAGAACGCGCCCACGACCAGCGCACCCCAGCCGATCCACGCGAGATAGAGGCCGAGCACGCCTGCGAGCTTCACGTCCCCGAAGCCCATCCCGGCCGGGTAGACGAGGGCAAGCAGGAAGTACATGGCGAACAGCCCAGCCCCACCGATCAGCGCGCGCACCAGGGCGCCCCAGTCAGCGGTCCCACCCGGGTCGGCACTCGCCAGCGCAAGCAGCACCAGGCCGACGCCGTAGGCGGGCAGCACGATCACATCGGGAAGCCGATGCACGTCGAGGTCGATCATGGCCAGGGCCACCGCGATGGCCGCGAGGTAGAGGAAGGCCGGGAGGTCCCACGTCAGGCCGAACTGCCAGGCGACCAGGACGAAGATCAGCCCGGTACCTGCCTCGACCAGGGGGTACCGCCGCGAGATCGGCGCGTTGCAGTCCCGGCACCGGGCCCGCAGCACGAGCCACGACAGGACGGGCACGTTGTCACGTGGGCGGATCGGGTGGCCGCACACCGGGCAGGCGCTCGGCGGCGCCACGATCGACTCGCGACGTGGCACGCGCCAGATGACGACGTTGAGGAACGAGCCGACCGCAAGGCCGAGCAGCAGCACGAAACACATGAGGAACACAGTTTCGACGGACACGTCAGCTCCAACCCCCTGCGGTCATCCGCCAGAGTAGTCAAGCCAGAGCGACGTCGTGATGACACTGCTGAACGGCGCGTCGGAGTTGGGGTCGAAGTAGACGGCGGGGTTCTTGACCTCCGACGTCGTGATCAGGCCGCCCGAGCCGCTCGGGGTCGGGCACTTGTCCGCCGAGACGACCGCGCCGACGGCGCCGGCGCTCGAAGTCTCCAGCTGGATCTGGTCGCCCGCGACGAACATCCCGCTGACCACCGGCGGGCCGACGCTCCCCGCGCTGAAGTTGGCATGGGTCACGATGTCGGTGTCCGCGAACATCCACAGGTTGTGGTAAGCCGGGGTCGAGAGCGTGAAGTGGTCCCAGTTGATGTTCCCGTAGGCCTTCGAGGCGCAGTTCGCGACGTTCTCGGCCTCGGCCACGAGGGTCATCCGGGGGAACACGGTGTTGCCGGGGCCGACGTCGATGTTGCCGTGGTACGCGTAGTAGGTCCCGCTGAGCGCGTTGTTGGTCGCGGTCCAGGTGCGGCTCGAGCTGTCGAACGTCCAGCCACGGACCTGCTGGGACGTCGTCGCGGTGCCGATCGAGGTCGCCGACGTGCAGGGGCCGGCCGCCGAGTATGGGCGGACCGAACCGTCGACCACGCCGGCGACCGTCGTGCTGCACAGGTCGTACCAGTCGACGACGGCGGCCGCGTCGCTGGTCGCGGCCCCGTCGTAGAAGGTGCGCGCACTGACCGCGGGGATCGCCTCGGCGGCCGTCTGGGTCACCGTGCCGCCGGGGTTGAGGGCGAAGTTGTTCGAGGAGAACGTCGACCCGACGGTGCTCGACACGAGGCCCGAGACCGACGGGTTACCGGTGCCGGTCACGGTGGAGTTCGAGTGCACCGTCGCCTCCTTCGGGTCGATGCCGTAGGCGGCGGTGACGGTCGTGCTCGACGAGATCGCGAGCGGCCCGTTGGTGAGGATCGCGTGCGCCGGGCGGTACGGCATGAACACGTACTCCGACTTGATGAGCCGGGTCCGCGACTTCGGACTGGCGAACGACGGGATGGCGGAGAGCGCGTAGACGCGCCCGTACTTGACGTTCGTCGAGACCGGCTTGAGGACGACGTACTGGCCGCCGTCACCGGCCTGGGTGCACGTCCCCGAGGCGACCACGGCCAGCAGCTGGGCGCGGGCCCAGGACCGCTCGGCATTCTCGGTCGTGAAGATCCCGCCGGCGCCCTCGCCGCTGGACGGGAAGCTCACCGCCGTGCCGGCGCACCACCGCGTGGGCTCGACGGCCGAGACCGGCCCGGGGGCGGGGTAGTCCGCGTTGCGCGAGGTGTAGGCCCCCTGGACCTCCGACAGCACCCGGTCGACGCCGGTCTCGGAGAGCGCGAGAGAGGTCTCGTAGCCGTTGCGCTGCCTGCTCTGCGAGACGCCGTTGACGGCCAGTGCGGTCGCGGTGGCCGCGAGCACGAACACGAACAGCGAGATCCCGATGATAAGGATCAGGCCGAGGCCGCCGTCGCCGGCCGCTCGCGCCCGGACCTGGTGACGAATCCAGCGGATCATGGCCCTATCCCTTGTTACGTAGCCGGGCGGAGAACGCGACCCAGCGCGGGGCTGCGCCGCGCCCGACGATCGAGTCGTACTTCATCTTGAGGTTCACCTGTCGCGCGGTTGCCGCACTGCCCGTGTCGTACGTGAAGGCGAGCCGCACGATCAGCGAGGAAGCCTGGCGGTGGGCAATGCCGCCGGTACCGGCGGTCCGCCAGACGTCGAAGTGGTTGTCGACGGGGTTCTTCTGCAGCCGCCAGGTGACGACCTCGCTCGCCTGGCGCAGGTAGTCCGAGTTGGAGTCGATCCAGAGCTGGAGATGGGCGACGCAACCCGGGTCGCCGCTCAGCGGATCACCCAGGTCCGCGAGACCGCCGTCGCACTCCGCCGCGCGGGACTCGCGGATGTCCCTGCCGAGCCGGTCGAGGATCACCTTGGCGTCCGCCAGGCCCTTCTCCTCGTCGTCCGTGTGGGTCAGCACGCGGGTGGCCTGGATGACGGCCGAGACCACCAGCGAGGAGACCACGGCGAGCAGCAGCATGGTCACCATCAGCTCGATCAGGGTGACCCCGCGGTCCCCGCGCGCGGCCTTGGCTCGCACGCGCCTGAAGTACGCGGTCACTTGATCCCGATCGTGAACGTCGCCGGGAACTGCGTGGCGACGTCGTAGCCGAGGCGCACCGAGTCCGCTCCCCAGGTGACGACCCGGACGCCGAGCCAGCCGTTCTTCACGATCTGCTTGTCGACGACGTCCGGCAGCTTGACGTAGAACTCCTGGAAGCCTGCGCACGTGAGGGTCCCGAGCGTCGCGTCCTTCTCGGCGAGCACCGTTCGGGTCAGCCCGGTGGCGCTCCCGGTCGCGGAGTAGAGCACGACCTTGATCGGCACGGTCGCCCCGGTGCCTCCGGACCGCGCGGCCCACAGGTGCAGCACGCCGGTCCCGTCGGCCTTCACCTTGGCCCCGTACTGCAGCGCCCAGTCGGCGTACTTCTGGCCGCCGGTCAGCGCGATCACGGCAGCGGCGGTCGGCGCGGCGGCCCCGGTCGGGGCCATCACCCGCCCGGTGGCGGTGGCACTGACGTCCGTCGAGAAGTGCGCCAGGATCGGCTCGTCCCCCGCCACGGAGTTGAAGTACATCTGCGGCTGGAGGGTCGTGTCGCCGACGCCGTCGTTGTGCACGACGTACTGCTGCTGCGTGTAGCCCGCGCGCATGGCATTCGGGGTCTCGACGGTCGCCGCGGCGCAGGTGGTCTCGGTGGTGACCGGTGGGACCACCGGCGGCGGCGGGGGCGGCGGGATGACCGCGCCCGAGGTGACGATGGCGGTCGCGACGACCGACTTCGCGGCCCCGGATGCGGTGGGCTGCCCGACCGACGTCGCCGTGACCGTCCGCACCGTCGTGCCCAGCGCCTCGGTCGGAGAGGTGAGGTGGGTGAGGAAGAACCGGAACGTCGTGCTCGGATCGATGCGCCCGGTGTCGACGATGCCGTCGCCCGTCGTGTCGGTCAGCGGATGATCGATGCTCGTGTCGAGGTAGCCGTCGGCGGGGACCGTGTCGCCGTACAGGCTCCAGCCGGTCGTGGCGCCCGTCAGGGCGAGATTCCAGCGGTCGGTGGCGCCCTGGTTCGTCAGGGTGAGCGTGTAGTCCAGCGAGCCGCTCTGATTGACGGTGTGCGTCGCGACCGGCAGGTCGAGCTTGAACACCGGCAGGGGCAGCCCCCGCTGGGTGTAGGCGATCGCGGTCGACATGGACCTCGTCTTGAGGACCCCCTTGCTCTGCCAGGTGACGTACACCGTGGCGCGCCGGGCCTGGCCGACCGGCTGGTCCGCCATCTGGGTGATGTAGCGCGAGACGGTGAACGCGGTCAGGTTCGTCTCAGCGTTGTTCAGCACGGTCGTGTGCGGGTTGACGCCGCCCGCGGTCGCGGTCAGCACCGGTTCGAGGACGCCATCGACCGAGAGGCACTTCGGCGCGCCGCAGCCTGAGCTGACCAGGCGCGTGTCGCCCGCGACATCGGTGGCGACGTTGGACAGCGACCCGAAGTTCAGCGCCCGGAGGTTCTCGACCTCGCGCGTCATGAAGTCGGTGGCCTGCTGGTTCTGCCGGCCGAAGAGCGACGCCTGGACGGACACGATGAGCGTCGTCGCGAGCGCGCCGAAGATGACGCCCGCGATCAGCAGCGCAACCACGGCCTCGATGAGGCTGAACCCGGCGTCGCCGCCGAGACGACGTCGTGCACGCAGTCGGTTGATCACAGCCCCTCCTCTCGATGGTGACTCGTCGGTCCGGGTCGAAGGAGCGGGACGAAAGGGTGAGATCCCTTCCGTCCCGCTCCTTCCTTAGGCGGCTATCTCAGACATCCGCGGGCCGGTCAGAAGACGCAGGCTGCACCCTTGACCGGAATGCCGGCGTCGCTGTCGTAGCTCCAGGAGAAGTTGGACTTCGAGCACACCGTGAGGACGTACTTCGTCCCACCGGTGCCGACGGCGGCGTGCGCGTCCACCGAGGCGACGGACGGCTTGAAGCCCGCGGCGGTGAGGTCGGCGAGCACGGAGCTGTAGGTGCTGGTGTCCGTCAGAACGGTCTCCTCGGCCGTGGCCATGTTCTTCAGGTCGGACTTCGCGGCAGCGTCCCAACCCTTCTGGCGCTGGTTGAGGAAGACCGGGATCGCGATCGCGGCAAGGATGCCGATGATGATGATGACGACGAGGAGTTCGATAAGGGTGAATCCCTTTTCCTTCTCGTCCATGGACTTTCGAATTCGAGCGATCATTGGGGGCTCCGTTCGGGTCGAGCTGAGGATGGATGCTGTCGCTGTGGAGTACCGGTGCGGACCGGCGGTTACCTTCGAGGAGCACATCGGCCGGACCGGGGCTGGATTGAGGGATCCGGGGGCACCGGCGCGGGCGTTCACCCGATCAGGGTGCGACCGTTCGGGTCCGGTGCAGGTCAGCCGATCAGGTCGAAGATCTTGAAGATCGGCATGTACATCGCGATGATCATTCCGCCGATGATGACGCCGATGATCGCGATCATCAGCGGCTCGATGAGCGAGGTCAGTGCCTCGGTAGTCGCCTCGACCTCCTGGTCGTAGAACTCCGAGATCTTCTCGAGCATCGTGTCCAGCGCACCGGTGTCTTCCCCGACCGCCATCATCTGCACGACCATCGGGGGGAACACGGCGTGCTTCGACAGCGGTCCCGACAGCGACTCCCCGCGCCGGACCGACTCGCCCACGTCCCGCGCGGCGCGCTCGATGATGATGTTCCCGCTCGTCTCGCCGACAATGTCCAGCGCCTGCAGGATCGGGACCCCGGCGTGGATCATCGTGCCGAAGTTGCGCGTGAAGCGCGACACCGCGATCTTTTTGAACAGCATGCCGAAGATCGGCACCTTGAGCTTGATCGGGTCCATCCGCTCGCGGACCCCCCGGTCGTTCTTGTGCTTGCCCCACCAGGACGAGAAGGCGATGAACGCCACGAGCAGAATGGGTGCCGCCCATTTCATGACCGCTGACAGCATCACCAGGATGCGGGTCGGCAACGGCAGCTGGCCGCCGAGCCCGTCGAACATGGACGCGAAGACGGGCACGATGAAGAGCAGCATGCCGACCGTGGCCAGAATCGCCATGATGAAGACCATCACCGGGTAGGTCATGGCGCTCTTGATCTTGCCGCGCAGCTTGACCTCCGCCTCGAAGTTCTGCGCGATCGAGTTCAGCACCTGGTCGAGGAAGCCCCCGATCTCACCTGCCTTGACCATGTTGATCATCAACGGGGGGAAGACGTCCGTTCGCTTGGCGAGCGCCACCGACAGCGCCGAGCCGGTCTCCACGTCCACCCGGACCTGACCGACCACGCGGGCCAGAGGCTTGCTCTCGGTCTGCTCCGCCAGGATCCCCAACGCCCGGATGAGCGAGAGACCCGCGTTGATCATCGTCGCGAGCTGACGCGCGAGGATGGCCAGGTCCTTCAGGGTGATCTTGTCGCCGAACCCGGGGATCTTGATCTCCCGCGACATCCCGGAGCTCTGCACCTCGCCGATCGAGATCGGGGCGAGCCCCATGATCTGCAGCCGGTTGGCGACCGCGGCCTGGTTGTGCGCCTCGAGGCGGCCCTTGATGAGCTTTCCGGACCGGTTGCGGACCGCGTACTCATAGATCTTGGTCGTCGGCTCGGCGGCCATCAGAACGCCTGCAGCGGGAATGCGTTGGCGCCGCCGAGACCCGCCGCGCCCTGCGACCCACCGGAGAACCGACCGGTCAACCGGTTGAAGTCCTCGATGTGCTGGCACTTCTCGAGCCCGGACTCGTACGCGATCTTTCCGGACTTCACCAGCTCGGCGAGGTGCTGGTCCATCGTGTGCATGCCGTGCTGCGCACCCGCCTGCATGGACGAGTAGATCTGGTGCGTCTTGCCCTCGCGGATGAGGTTGCGGATGGCGGGGGTGGCCATCATGACCTCGGTGGCGACGACTCGACCGGGCGCGTCGGCCCGCTTGCACAGCGTCTGGCACACGACGCCCTGGATGGCGCCCGCGAGCTGGGTGCGCACCTGCGCCTGCTGATGGCTCGGAAACACGTCGATCACCCGGTCGATCGTCTGCGCCGCGTCCTGGGTGTGCAGCGTCGCGAACACGAGGTGCCCGGTCTCGGCGGCGGTGAGTGCGACCGAGATCGTCTCGAGGTCGCGCATCTCCCCGACCAGGATGATGTCGGGGTCCTGGCGAAGCACGTGCTTGAGCGCGTTCGCGAACGAGTGCGTGTCGGTCCCGACCTCGCGCTGGTTGATCAGCGACTTCTTGTGCCGGTGCAGGAACTCGATCGGGTCCTCGACCGTCATGATGTGGTCCGTGCGGGTGCGGTTCGCGAGGTCGACGATCGCGGCGAGCGTGGTCGACTTCCCCGAGCCGGTCGAGCCCGTCACGAGCACCAGTCCGCGCGGCAGGCCGGCGAACGTCCCGACGACGGGCGGCATGCCCAGCTCCTCGAGCGGCTTGATCTCGTACGGGATGACCCGGAATGCCGCGCCCAGGGAGTCCCGCTGCTGGTACAGGTTCACCCGGAAGCGGGCTTCACCGCGCAGCGCGTAGGCGAAGTCGAACTCCAGCTCGGCCTCGAACGTCTCGCGCTGGCGCTGGGTGAGGATCGCGTAGAGGCTCCGCTGGAGCGACTCCGCCTCGAGCACGCCGAATCCCTCGAGGGGTTGCAGAGCGCCGTTCAGCCGGATCATCGGCGTGGAGTGCACGGTCAGGTGGAGGTCGGACGCACCGGCGATCACCATGGCCCGCAGCGCCGCATCGAGCTGGACGTCGGAGACCTCCAAGCTGGCGCTCATGCCGACCCGGCGCCCGGGCACGGGTGGCGACGGCGGCGCCTGGGCGGCGACGGTTCGCAACGGGGCGACGCCGTGCACGGGCGGGTAGGTCTGCCCCGTGCGCGGCGCGGGGGTCTTGCTCGGGCCAGCGCCCGACGGGAACAACTCGCTCACGGTTCCGTCTCCACATCTCGGTCAGACCCACGGCATTCGCGCCAGATGGTCGGCGCCGGGAGTGCGGCACGCACCCTCGTCTTTCTATCGACTCCCAGGACCTGGGTTTTGAGGGAAACCACGTCAGTTCACGACCCGCAGGATCTCCTCGATGGAGGTCAGTCCCAGGCCGACCTTTCGCCAGCCGTCCTCGCGCAGCGGCACCATCCCCTCCTCACGTGCGGTGCGGGCGATGTCCGCACTCGAGGAGTGCGCGACGGCGTGCCGTTCGATGTCCTCGGTGACCCGCATCACCTCGTGCAGCGCGATGCGTCCCCGGTACCCCGTCTTGGAGCACGTCACGCAGCCCACCGCCTTGTACAGGATCGGGATCTCGTCGCCCGGCTGCCACGGGAAGCGGCACGCGGCCAGCTCGACCTCGGTTGGTTCGTAGGGCTGCTTGCACTTCTCGCACAGCTTGCGGGCGAGGCGCTGGGCCACGACGGCGTCCAGCGCCGAGCCGACGAGGAACGGCTCGATGCCCATCTCGATGAGCCGCGTGATGGCGCTCGGCGCGTCGTTCGTGTGCAGGGTCGAGAGCACCAGGTGCCCCGTCAGCGCGGCCTCGATGGCAATCTGCGCGGTCTCGTGGTCACGGATCTCGCCCAGCAGCACCACGTCCGGGTCCGATCGCAGGATCGAGCGGAGCGCACCGGCGAACGTCAGGCCCGCCTTGGGGTTCACCTGCACCTGGTTGATCCCCGCCAGGCGGTATTCGACCGGGTCCTCGACCGTGATCACGTTGATCTCGGGCCGGGAGACCGCGTTCAGCGTGGCGTACAGGGTGGTCGACTTGCCCGATCCCGTCGGGCCGGTGACCAGGATCATCCCGTAGGGCTTGGTGTAGGAGGCCCGGTACACCTCGTAGTTCTCATCGAGGAACGACAGGTCGCGCAGGTCGAGGCTGGCCGTGGAGTTGTCCAGGATTCGCATCACGATCTTCTCGCCCCACACGGTGGGCAGGGTCGCCACGCGCAGGTCGATCTTGCGGCGCTCGTGCACGATCGACATGCGACCGTCCTGGGGCTTGCGCCGTTCGGAGATGTCGATGTCAGCCATGATCTTCACGCGCGAGATCACCCCGCTCTGGATCTGCTTCGGCGCGCGCTGGGTCTCGTGCAGCACGCCGTCGATCCGGTAACGGACCCGCAGGTCGTTCTCCGCAGGCTCGATGTGGATGTCCGAGGCACGGTCGGTGATCGCCTGCGTCACCAGCAGGTTCACGAAGCGGACGATCGGCGCGTCGCTGTCCACGAAGTTGCCGACCCGGGCGAGGTCGGGCTCGCCCTTGTCCTCGTCCTCGAACGCGGAGGACAGGTCCTCCATCTCGCCGTCGGACCGGCAGTACCGGTCGATCGCGCGCATCAGGTTGTCGTGCGTGGCCACGACCGTCCGCACCGGCATCCCCGACATCGTTCGCACGTCGTCGACGGCGACCACGTTGCCCGGGTTCGCCGACGCGAGCACGAGGAAGCCGCCCTCGATCGCGATGGGCAGCACCACGTGCCGCCGGCAGAGCGCCGCCGGCACCTGACCCACTGCCAGGCGATCGACCGGGTACTCGTCCAGGTCAATGAACTCCATGCCGACCTGGCTGGCCAGCGCCTGCACGAGCTGGGACTCGGTCAGGATCCCGATCTCCACCAACGTGCGTCCCAGCGACAGCCCCCGGATCGTCTGCTCGTCGAGGGCCGCCATCAGCTGCCCCTCCGTGACGAGCCCCTCGTCCATGAGGATCTCCCCGAGCTGCTTCACGGCTTTCCTCTCGTCTTGTGCCCCGCCTGTCCTGCAAATCTCATCGGCAGGTGGGTGGCACTACGTAGGAGTTGCCGCAGGTCAAAAGGGGGGATCCACGTGCGCAGGGACGCGGGACGCCGCAGTGGGGCGACTATTCCTGCGTCAGGCACGGTCCGTTCCGGGGAGCTGCTACGCGTCGAGTCCAGCAAGCAGCGCGCGCTCCATCGCCTCGAACGGCGCGAGCCGCCCGGTCATCAGCCTGACCTGCTCGACCGCCTGGTGCAGCAGCATCCGTTCACCGCCGACGGCGGCTCCCCCGGCCCGTTCCCAGGCGAGGCCCAGCGCCGTCGGCCGGGGGTCGTAGGCGACGTCGAGCAGCACCCCGGTCACCTCAGGTCCCGCCGCGACGACGGCGGCGAGGTCGTCGGCCCCGTGCGCGGGCAGCGTCGAGACGATCAGATCCGCGTCGACGAGCTCGTCGCCCGCCCGGTCGAGCAGCCGGTAGTGCGGCTCGACGCCCATCCGGTGCGCGGCACGCATCAGAGAGCCGATCCGCGCCATCGAGCGGACGTAGACCACCGGCGTCGGGCAGCCCAGCTGGGCGAGCGCGGCGAGCGCCGACGCCGCCGTCGCCCCGGCCCCCAGCACGGCGGCGGTCCGGCGCACACCGGCGGTCGCCGGCAGCCGCTCGCGCAGCGCGGTCACGATGCCGTACACGTCGGTGTTCGCCCCGACCAGCACGGGGCGAGCGCCGCCGGCCTGGACGAGCACGGTATTCACCGCGCCGACCACCTCGGCGAGCGGCTCGATGTGGTCGAGCATGGGCAGCACGGTCGCCTTGAGCGGCATCGTCAGGCTCAGGCCCGCCCACGACCCGTCGAGCCCCGCGACGAAGTCGGCAAGCTGCTCCGAGGTCACGTCCAGCGCGTCGTACCGCCAGCCGGCCAGTCCGAGGGCGTCGTACGCCGCCAGGTGCAGCGCCGGCGAGAGGGAATGGGCAATGGGGTGCCCGAGCACCGCGGCGCGGCGCCCGGTGAGGTCGGTCGGGCTCACCCGGGGTGCTTCTCCTGCCAGGCGCGCAGCTTCTGCACGTTGGCGTTGTGGTCGTTGAGGTTGTCCGCGAAGAGCGTCTCGCCGGTGTCGAGATTGACGGTGACCCAGTACAGCCAGTTGCCGATCGCCGGTGAGAGCACCGCGGCGATCGCCTTCGGCCCGGGCGACGCGATCGGGGAGGGCGGCAGGCCGGTCACCCGGTACAGGTTGTAGGTGCTGTTCGAGTTCTTGTCCGCGTTCGTCAGGCCGGTGCCGGGTCGGCCGAGGCCGTAGGCGAGCGAGGAGTCGATGTCCAGCGGCATCTCGCGGCCCAGCCGGTTGTCGATCGCGCGGGCGATCTTGGGCAGGTCCTGCGGCAGGCGTCCCTCGCGCTCGACGAGCGAGGCCCTGATCAGCACCTTCTCGCGCTGGTTGGCCGGCACGGAGAGGTCGTCGAGCTCGGAGATCGTCTTGGTGACCATCTGCTTGAGGATCTGGGTCGCGGTCGACTTCGGCTCGAAGGAGTACGTCGCCGCACCCAGCCAGCCCTCGGCGTTGCCGCCGGCCTCGGCCGGCAGCCCGATCGCCTTGCCCTTCGCGGCCGCCTTGAGGTCCGGGATCGGGATCGTCGTGACGGACGAGACCTTCTCGAAGATCTGCGAAGCGGTCAGTCCCTCCTGCACGGTCACCGTGTACGAGACGCGCTTCTTCGCGTCGAGCAAGGCGGTCACCGCGTCGGACGCCTTCATCTCGAGCTTGAGCTCATAGGTGCCGGACTGGATCGACGCGCCATGGGGGTTCGCCGACTGCGCGGAGGTGAAGGAGTCCTGCGTGGCGACCACACCGGCCTTGACCAGCGCAGCGCCGATAGCGGTACCCGTCTCACCGGGGCTCACCACGACCTGCGCGGTCCCGTGACCGGGACCCGGGTAGTCGCTGACCCCGTTCTTCGCGGACGACGCGCCGTCGAACAACGGCGCCAGGAAACCGACGACGACGTACGCCGCCCCGGCGAGCAGCAGCAGGGCGACGACAACCACGAAGTTGCGCCGACGGCGTTTGCGCCGCTTGGCGGCCTTTGCCGCCTTGCCCGCGCCGCGACGACCCGAGCGGGAGACCTCCGTCGGGGGCAGGCTCGCGCGCGGATCCGGGTCCGCGAAGATCTCGCTCACGGTCGTCGCCCCTCCGTCCTTCATCGCGGGCCACTGCATACCGGTTCCAGTGTGACGCCCTTCGGACTTCTCGCCTCGCACCCTCACCGCTCCGTCATCTCGCCCGCTGGGGAATCGACCTGGACCGGCTCACCGGCGCGCACGCCCGTCGCGCGCTCCGTCTCCAGGGCCGACTGCAGGATCACCACGGCTGCGGCCTGGTCGATCACCTGACGATGGGTCCGTCCGGATCGTCCCGACTCGTGCAGCGCACGGTGTGCGGATACCGTACTCATTCGTTCGTCGACAAGGCGAACCGCGACCGGCGCGATCGCCGTCGCGAGCAGGTCGGCATAGCTGCGCACGGCCTCCGACGACGCCCCCTCGGCCCCCGAGAGGTGCATGGGCAGGCCGACGTACACCACGGCGGCACGACGCTCGCCGACCTCGCGCACGATCCGTGACAGCGACGAGCGGCGGGCGAGGGTCTGCACCGGCGTGGCGATCAGCCCGTCGGGGTCGCTCGTCGCCAGGCCGACCCGCACCGTGCCGACATCGACCCCGAGGCGTGTTCCCCGCACCAGGGCCGTCGCCGTGTCGTCCGCCGCCTCGCCCACGTCAGGCCTTGCCCGCTCCGGCCTGCGCCGCGATACCGGCCAGGGCGCCGCCGAGGGCGGCGGGGTCGGTGCCACCTCCCTGCGCCAGGTCGTCCTTGCCGCCACCGCCACCGCCGAGCACCTTCGACGCCGTGCGCACCAGGGCCCCTGCCCGGATGCCGCGGCCGCGCGCGCCAGAGTTGGTCGCGACGACCACGAGCGGGCGGTCCTTGCTCACGCCGCCGATCGCGACGACGGCGGGCTCGGACTCACCGAGCCGCCCGCGGATGTCGAGCGCGAGCGCCCGCAGGTCGTCCGCCGAGGCGACCTCGCCGGCGTCGTGCGCCACGACCCGGACGCCGTCGCCCGACGTCGTCGCGCGGTCCGCCAGGTCCGCCGCGGCCCCGAGCAGCTGGGCCTGCCGCATCCCGGCGAGCTCCTTCTCGGCGTCCTTCAACCGGCCGAGGAGCGCGCTGACGCGGTCCGGCAGGTCGTCCGTGCGCACGTTGAGCAGGCCGGTCAGCTGGCCGACGAGCGCGTGCTCCTTGGCGCCGAAGCCGTACGCGCCGTCGCCCACGAGCGCATCGACGCGCCGGACGCCGGAGCCGATCGAGGACTCCCCGAGCAGCGTGACCAGGCCGAGCTGGCCGGAGCGGCGCACGTGGGTGCCCGCGCACAGCTCGCGGGACCACTCGCCGCCGATCGAGACGACCCGGACCCGGTCGCCGTACTTCTCGCCGAACAGCGCCATCGCGCCCGAGGCGCGGGCGGCGTCGAGCGTCATGATCTGGTCGGTGACCTCGAGGTCCTCCGAAAGCCGGGTGTTGACCCGCTCCTCGATCTCCTGCAATGCGCCCGCGGGCAGGCCCGCGCCGTGCCGGAAGTCGAACCGGATGCGGCTCGGGGCGTTCTCCGAACCCGCCTGCGTCGCGGTCTCCCCGAGCGCCTCGCGCACGGCCTTGTGCACCATGTGGGTCGCGGAGTGCGCCTTGCTGATCGCCTTGCGGCGCTCGACGTCGATCTGCGCGGTGCCCGAATCGCCGACCGTGAGGGTGCCGTCCACGAGCCGGCCGCGGTGCACGGACATGCCCTTGATGGGCGCCTGCACGTCGTCGACCTCGATCGTCGCGCCGGAGTCGAGCTGGAGCGTGCCCTGGTCGGCGAGCTGGCCGCCCGCCTCGGCGTAGAACGGCGTGCGGTCCAGGATGAGCTCGACGTCGGCGGGTGCGGTCGCGGCCGGGGCCGGCACGCCGTCGACCAGCAGCGCCTCGACGCGGACCCGCGCCGTCTGCTCGGTGTACCCGAGGAACTCGACCGGCGCCGCGAGCTCGCGCTGCAGCTTCTGGTAGGCCTGGGTGCCCACCGCCCCGGTCTTCTTCGCGAGCGCGTCGGCGCGCGCCCGCGTTCGCTGCTCCTGCATCAGGGTGCGGAACGCCTTCTCGTCCACGGCCACGCCCTGCTCGGCGGCCATCTCCAGAGTCAGGTCGATCGGGAATCCGTAGGTGTCGTGCAGGGTGAACGCCTGCTCGCCGGTGAGCAGCGGCGTCGCGCCGGGCGCGACGGTCCCACTTGCCGTGATCGCTACAGAGGCAACAACCGACGCTGACGCTGACGCCTGCTTCGCGGCGACGACCTCGGCGTCGAAGATCGTGGTCCCGGACACCAGGGTGCGCGCGAACGCCTCCTCCTCCGCGTACGCGACGCGGCTGATGCGCTCGAACGTGGTGGCGACCTCGGGGTAGGAGCCCGCCATCGCGTCGCGCGAGACGGGGAACAGCGTGGGGAAGGTCCTGCCCTCGACGCCGAGCAGCCGCATCGAGCGCACCGTGCGGCGCAGCAGCCGGCGCAGCACGTAGCCGCGACCCTCGTTGGACGGCACGACGCCGTCGCTGATCAGCATGAGCGCCGAGCGCACGTGGTCCGCGACCACGCGCATGCGCACGTCGTCGTCGTGGTTCGCGCCGTAGGTACGCCCCGAGAGCTCCTGCGCGGCGAGGATGACACCGAACACCTCGTCGATCTCGTACAGGTTGTCCACGCCCTGGAGCAGGAACGCGACGCGCTCGAGGCCCATGCCGGTGTCGATGTTCTTCTGGCTCAGCTCGCGGACGATCCGGAAATCCTCCTTGCCGCGGACCTCGTCGATCGCGTACTGCATGAAGACCAGGTTCCAGATCTCGATGTAGCGCTCTTCATCGACGATCGGACCGCCCTCGGCGCCGTACTCCGGGCCGCGGTCGATGTAGATCTCCGAGCACGGCCCCGCCGGGCCCGCGGCACCGGTGTGCCAGTAGTTGTCCTTCTTGCCGCGACGCTGGATGCGCTCGTCGGGCAGGTGCGCGATGTCCTTCCAGAGCGCGAACGCCTCGTCGTCGTCGTGATAGACGGTGACCCAGAGGACCTCGGGGTCGAAGCCGTAGCCGCCGTCGGCCTGGGGCGTGGTGATCAGCTCCCACGCGAAGCGGATCGCCCCCTCCTTGAAGTAGTCGCCGAAGGAGAAGTTGCCGTTCATCTGGAAGAACGTGCCGTGCCGCGTGGTCTTGCCGACCTCTTCGATGTCGAGGGTCCGCACGCACTTCTGCACGCTGGTCGCGCGCTGCCACGGCGGGGTGCGCTCGCCGACCATGTACGGGATGAACGGCACCATGCCGGCGACGGTGAACAGCAGCGAGGGATCCTCGGAGATCAGCGAGGCCGAGGGCACGACCGTGTGGCCGCGGCTCTCGAAGAAGTCGAGCCAACGCTGGCGGATCTCGGCGGTGCGCATGTCTACCTCAAAGTCGGTCGTTCGCGAAGGGTGCGGCGAGTGCGGGGGGGTGCAGAGGTCAGTAGAACGAGTACCCGAGCTCGCCGTCGTCGTCGTCCTGGGGCTCGGCGCCCCGATGGCGACGGCGCTCGGTGCCCGACGGCGAGCGGTGGCCGGGCCCGGAGCTGCCGGCTCGCTGGGCCCGCCACTCGTCGGTGCGTTTGCGGGCCTCGTCGAGGTCGACGTCGCCGAGCAGGTCGTGGCGCAGCTCGGCCTCGCGCTCGGCCAGGCCGGCGGAGAACTCCGAGCGCGCGTGACGCAGGGCCCCGCCGAGCCCGCCGACGATCCCCGCGGCGCGGGCGACGCCGGGCGGGGTGTGCGCCTCGATCAGGGCGCTGCTCTTGCGGATCACGATCACCGTCGCGACGGCGCCGATCCCGATCCAGAACAGGCGCTTCACTTCGACGTCCGGCGTTGGCCCGCCAGGCCGCCGAAGGCGCGTCGGGTCGCGTAGGAGAGCGCGGCGACCTTGACCATCGGGCCGCCGACGGTCGCGGCGAACAGCGACGTCAGCGCCGAGACGTTCTCGCTCACCTGCGCGGCGGCCGTGGTGATGGTGTCGACCTTGACGAGCTGGGCGTTCGTCGAGGCGACGGTCGATGCGGTCTCGTCGAGGATCGGCACCGAGTGCTCGGTGAGCTCCCGGACCGAGGTGCGGGCCTCGTCGAGCACCCGACCCAGCTTGACGAGCGGGAGCGCGAGCGCGCCCACGAGAAAGACGAAAGCGACCGCCCCGATCAGACCCGCGAGGTCTCCCACCGACATGTTTCTCCTCCACGAACGTTGCGGAACGCCCTGCCTGGACGCCCGGCGAACCGCCTGAAACCTTACCCGGATACGCGAACACCCCGCCCCCTGCCGGTGACGGCTGGGAACGGGGCGCTGCGGTTCAGAACTGGATCAGCGGGCGTAGTACTCGACGACCAGCTGGACCTCGCAGGTCACGGGGACCTCGACGCGCTTCGGGCGACGCGTCAGCACGGCGGTCAGCTTCTCGAGCTGGACCTCCAGGTACGGCGGCACGATCGGCAGGACGTCGCGGTGGGCGCCAGCTGCGGCGACCTGGAACGGGACGGTGCCCTGGCTCTTCGGCTTGACCTGGATGGTCTGGCCCGGCTTCACGCGGAACGACGGGCGGTCCACGATCTCGCCGTCGACCAGCAGGTGACGGTGCACGACGATCTGGCGCGCCTGCAGGATGGTGCGGGCGAAGCCGGAGCGCAGGACGAGCGCGTCGAGACGCGTCTCGAGCAGCTCGACCAGGGCCTCACCGGTCAGGCCCTTCTCCTTGCGAGCGTCTTCGAAGGCGCGGGCCATCTGCTTCTCGCGGATGCCGTACTGGGCGCGCAGGCGCTGCTTCTCGCGCAGGCGGACCGCGTAGTCCGACTCGGTGCGGCGACGCGCGCGGCCGTGCTCGCCGGGCGGGTAGGGACGCTTCTCGAAGTGCTTGACGGCCTTGGGCGTGAGGGCCAGGCCCAGGGCGCGGGAAAGACGCACCTGACGGCGCGAACGGGTCACACTGCTCACTAGCGATACTTCCTGTCGTTGTGGACGTCACACCCGCGCAAGGAGTCCCGGCGGGCGTGGGGCCGACCAATGCGTTGATCGCGACCGACGGACTGTGCGTCCGCTGGTCCGCTCTCGCGCGGCTAAGGCCCCAGGTTGTCGCCGGTGGGAGACGAACCCCCGCCGGACAACCCGAGAATCTTACCGCACCCCCGCCCTCCGCCTCCCCGCCCCCGCC
>NZ_DATCNW010000058.1:0-2653 GCF_036565025.1 Pengzhenrongella sp. | reverse complement strand
TGGAGAAGGTCAGCGAGGAGACCGCCGCGCCCGTCCGCCCGCTGGTGACCGAGCTCGCGGTGACCCCGCTGCCCGAGGACCGGCCGGACTACCTCGAGACGTACGTGCGCGGCGTGGTCGGCGCGCTGATCGACCTGGGGCTGACCCGGGAGATCGCGGACGCCCGCGGCCGCCTGCAGCGGATGGACCCCGACCGCGAGCCCGACGCGTACCAGGCGGCGTTCGCGGAGCTCATCGCGAGCGAGAACCGCCGTCGGGCCCTGCGCGCGGACGGCTGAGGCGCCGGGGGAGCGGTCGCCGTCGGGCGGCGCAGTCGGGCAGGTTGCCGGGCCGTTCATTAGGTCGCGTGTTGGTGGGCGTGCCACGATTCCCGGGTGACATCCACCGAGGCTCGTGGCGACCCCAATGCAGCGGAGCCATCCCCGGGTAGTTCCTCCACACCGCGTGCGACGACGGAGGAGGGACCGGCTCCGAGTTCGCACGCTCCGCAGGGCGCGGGACTGGCGCTCGCGCTAGGAGCTCTCGGGGTCGTCTTCGGAGACGTCGGGACGAGCCCGCTCTACGCGCTGCAGACCGTGTTCAGCATCGACCACAACAGCGTCAAGCCGACGCCCGTCGACGTGTTCGGTGTGATCTCGATGGTCATCTGGTCGATCGCGATCGTCGTGTCGATCAAGTACGTCGCCCTGATCATGCGCGCCGACAACGACGGCGAGGGTGGCATTCTCGCGCTGCTGGCGTTGCTGCGCGAGAAGCTCGCCGATCGCAGGCGGATGGCCATCGCCGTGGTGCTCGGCATGATCGGCGCCGCGCTGTTCTACGGCGACAGCGTCATCACCCCGGCGATCTCGGTCATGTCGGCGATCGAGGGCCTCGCCGTGGTCAACCCCTCCCTCGTGGACCTGGTGCTCCCGGTGTCGATCGCGGTCCTGACCGTGCTGTTCGTCGTCCAACGGTGGGGCACCGAGACCGTCGGGCGGCTGTTCGGGCCGGTGATGACGCTGTGGTTCGTCGTGCTCGCCGCCCTGGGAGTCCCGCAGATCGTCCGGTATCCCGAGATCCTCGCCGCGCTGTCACCCACCTACGCGTTGGCGTTCGTGGCCGAGCACCCGTTCACGGCGTTCGTCGCCATGGGCGCCGTCGTCCTGACGATCACCGGAGCCGAGGCCCTCTACGCGGACATGGGGCATTTCGGGGCCCGACCCATCCGTTTCGCCTGGTACGCGCTCGTCTTCCCCGCGTTGGCGCTGAACTATTTCGGGCAGGGGGCGATGATCCTGCACGACCCCGCCACGATCGCCAACCCGTTCTTCAACCTGGCGCCGACCTGGGCGAGGCTGCCCCTGGTGGTTCTGGCGACGGTGGCCACGGTCATCGCGTCGCAGGCGGTGATCTCGGGTGCCTTCTCGGTCTCGCGGCAGGCCGTCCGGCTCGGCCTGTTCCCCCGACTGACGGTCAAGCACACCTCGCTCAAGGAGGGCGGCCAGATCTACCTGCCGGCGGTCAACTGGATCCTCTTCTTCGGGGTCATCGTCTTGATCGGGGTGTTCCGGAGCTCGAGCCGGCTCGCCACGGCCTACGGCCTGGCCGTCACCGGCACGTTCGTCTTGACGAGCATGCTCTACCTCCTGCTGGCGAAGCGGGTATGGCACTGGGCGCTGTGGAAGATCGTCGCCTACGGCGTCTTCGTCGGCGGCCTGGAGGTCGTGTTCTTCGCGGCGAACCTGACGAAGATCGTCAGCGGCGGCTGGCTCCCGCTGCTCATCGCGATCGTCGTCGTCACGCTCATGATGACCTGGCGCAAGGGCGCCGCCGTCGTCGCCAGGCATCGCACCGAGCTCGAGGGGCCGCTCGACGAGTTCGTGGAGATGATCCGGGCGACCGGCGTGCCGCGAGTGCCCGGTCTCGCGGTGTTCCCGCACTCCAACCGCGCCACGACACCGCTGGCGCTGCGCTCCCACGTGAGCTTCAACCACGTGCTGCACGAGCAGGTGGTGATCGTGCAGATCATCAATGAGAACGTGCCGCACATCCGGCACGTCGATCGCGCGCGGGTCGACGACCTGGGCCACGCCGGCGACGGCATCGTGCACGTCACCGTGCGCGTGGGCTTCAACGACAGCCAGGACATCCCGAAGGGCCTCGCGCTGGCGATCGGCAAGTCCCCCGAGCTCGACCTGGGTCTCGACGACGCCCGCTACTTCCTCTCGGTGCTCACCCTGCACGCGAGCGGTGACCCCCGGCTGAGGGACTGGCAGGAGCGACTGTTCGTCGGGATGGCCCACAACGCGGCGAATCGCACCGACGTGTTCCATCTGCCGCCCGACCGCACCATCGTCGTGGGCGCCAACCTGGCTGTGTGAACGCCTGCTGCTCAATCCGTGCGTGCGTCTCGTGCGGAGACTCGCGTCGCCCGATCATTCAGCTGGTCACGGCCGCCGATCGGCCCGCGAACTGCGACTTGTTGTCGTCGCCAGGCTGGAAATGCGACAACAACGGCTCTCCTGACTCTTCCGTGGGTCATTTTCGGCCAGGGGGACGGGTCGGTGGCCGAGCTACCAGGTGCTGTCTTGGTTTGGCAGCCGTGGTGATCGCTCGGCTCGACGCAGGGTCAGGCAGACTGCGGCGCGTCAGATCCCGTATCGCTGCCCGA
>NZ_DATCNW010000057.1:0-32057 GCF_036565025.1 Pengzhenrongella sp. | reverse complement strand
CGTCCTATAGGACGTCAACGCTCGGACGTTGCGGTGGGGTGGGGCTGTGCTGTCGGGTGGGTGGCTAGGTGGTGGAGGGACTCGTGGCCGGGCCGGCGGGGGCCGGGCCGGCGTTGGCCGGGCCAGCGTTGGCCGCACGGGTCGCCGGGGCGGCGTCGGTCGGCTGGTCGATCAGGGCGTTGTTGGGGTCGGTGATGGCGTCGTCGTCCTCGCGGCCCGGGGTCCGCAGGTTCCACTTCGTGATGACGAAGCGGAACAGGAAGTAGTAGACGACCCCGTAGATCAGTCCGATACCGAGCAGCCAGACGGGATGGGTCGCGATCCGGAAGTTGAGCGCGTAGTCGATCGCGCCCGCCGAGAAGCTGAAGCCGTCATGGATGCCGAGCGCATTCACGATGGCGAGCGAGGTCCCGGTGAGCACGGCGTGGATCGCGTACAGCGGGTACGCCACGTACACGAACGAGAACTCGAGCGGCTCGGTGACACCGGTGACGAACGAGACCAGCGCGGCCGAGCCCATGATCCCGGCGATGACCTTGCGCTTGGCCGGCTTGGCCGTGTGCACGAAGGCCAGCGCCGCGCCCGGCAGGGCGAACATCATGATCGGGAAGAAGCCGGTCATGAACGTGCCGGCGGTCGGGTCGTGGTGCAGGAAGCGCGCGATGTCGCCCTGCCAGACCTGGCCGCTCGCGTCGGTGTACTCCCCGATCTGGAACCACAGCGGAGAGTTGAGCAGGTGGTGCAGGCCGATGGGCACGAGCAGGCGGTTCGCGGTGCCGTAGACGAAGCCACCGAGGATGCTCGAGCCGGCGACGAAGTTCGCGACGCCGTGCAGGCCCTGGTTGAAGTACTTGTAGAGGAGGGCGCCGATGACGGCGACGACGATCGCCATGCCCGCGGTGGCGATCGGGACGAACCGCCTGCCGCCGAAGAACGCGAGGTAGGCGGGCAGCTTGATCCGGCTGTACTTCTGGAAGAGCAGCGCCGCGATCAGGCCGATCACGATGCCGCCGAGCACGCCGTAGTTGATGAGCTCTTGGGTCTCGCCGGTGCCCGCCTTGCCGAGCACGTTGGGGGACAGGGCGTCGGTGACGCCCTTGAACACGAGGTAGCCGACCAGCGCCGCGAGCCCGGTCGA
This sequence comes from Pengzhenrongella sp., assembly GCF_036565025.1. Lineage (NCBI taxonomy): Bacteria > Bacillati > Actinomycetota > Actinomycetes > Micrococcales > Pengzhenrongella > Pengzhenrongella sp. Next base: position 30,919 of record NZ_DATCNW010000057.1, on the reverse strand, counting down.
GCCGTCCGACTTGCGGGCGTACCCGACGGCCACACCGAGCGCGAAGATCATCGGCAGGTTCGCGAACAGCGCGTTGCCGGCGCCGGCAAGGACGGCCGCCACCGTGATGAGCGCGCTGGCCGCGGTGCCGCTCAAGTGGCCAGCGATCCCGGTCGCCCCGAGCATGTCGGGCTGGCCGAGGCGAAGCAGGAGTCCGGCGGCGGGCAGCGACGCGATGGGGAGCATCAGCGAGCGGCCGATGCGCTGCAGCTGGGCGAACCCCGGCAGAGGTCGCTTCTCTCGTATCTCGGGGGCAGTCGTGGCGGTCATTTTGCTGTGCACTCCTCGTTGTGTGCGATCACGCAACCGGTGGGCCCCGGCGTCGGTCTGGTTCAGCGGCCGATCGTGAAGATTCAGTACGTGCGCTAGACGTCTGGACCAGTTGGCCTAACCATGATGGAATGGGCCATCCGGTGTCAAGAGCGGCACGCGGGAACCCAAAGGCGGGCGAAGTGGGGGGTGTGGCGAGGGTGCGTCACTCTGTGCTCAAGTACGTCAGAGTCCGGGATTATCTGCGTTCGCTGGTCACGCACGAGCTCGCGGTCGGGGACGCGATCCCCTCCGAGCGACTGCTCTGCGAGCGCTTCGGAGTGTCCCGGATGACCGTGCGGCAGGCGGTCGATGCGCTCGTGGTCGAGGGGCTGCTCGAGCGCAAGCAGGGTCGCGGCACGTTCGTCGCCCCGACCAAGCTGGACCTCGAGGCGCGGCTCGCGTCGTTCGGCGAGGAGATGCGCCGGCGCGGCATGGAGCCGTCGTCGAAGGTGCTCGCCACCGAGCAGGTCCCCGCGGCGCCGGACATCGCCGACGCGCTGGACCTGGTCGCCGGTGAGCAGGTCTTCTACCTGCACCGGGTGCGCTACGCCGACGGCGAGCCGATCGCCATCGAGCAGCTCTGGATGCCGAGCCTGCTTGTGCCGGGCCTGTTCGACAACGGCCCGCCCGCGAGCGTCTACGGCGAGCTGCGCCGGCGCGGTCTCGACCCGGACTGGGGCGAGGACACCGTGGCGGCCACCGAGGTCGACGCCCAGGACGCCGAGCTGCTCGGGGTCCGGGTCGGCAAGGCGGTGTTGCGGCTGTCCCGGCGGACCTTCGCGGGGGAGACCGCCTGCGTGTACTCCCGCTCGTCCTACCGGGCGGACAGGTACGTGCTGTGGGTCCCGCTGCGTGCTCCACGGCGCGCGCTGACCCCCCGCTCGAGCGAGCTACGACAGCCTGCCGGCGGACCGCCGTACAACAACGGTGGCGACCGCCGCGACGACCACGGTGGCGCACGCCACGGCGACGGCGAGCAGAGCAAGGCCGGCCCCTCAACGACGAGGGCCGGAACATGAGTGGAGAGCGGGCGCGTGTGACAGATCAGGCGGCGAACATCTTGGCGGCCCTCGGCGGGGTCGCGAACATCATCGACATCGAGCCGTGCACCACGCGGCTGCGCTCGGAGGTGCGCGACGCGACCCTGGTCGACGTCGGCGCGCTGCGGGCCGCGGGGGCGCACGGCGTCATGCTCGCGGGGCGCGTCGTGCAGGTCGTGGTGGGGCCGAGCGTGGACACTCTCGCGTCAGAGATCGAAGAACTGATGTGACTACTAATCTTGGGCGAGCCACACGGGCCGGCGTCCGCTATCAAGGAGAAACCCCATGAGCAAGGCAGAGCAGATCCTCGCGGCACTGGGCGGGGACGCGAACATCCTCGACCTCGAGCCGTGCATCACCCGGCTCCGCGTCGAGGTGGCCGACCCCGCACTGGTGGACGACGCGGCGCTCAAGGCGACCGGCGCGTTCGGCGTGGTCCGGTCCGGCAAGGTCGTGCAGGTCGTGGTCGGGCCCGAGGCGGACACCCTGGCCGCAGACATCGAGGACCTGCGCTGATGGGCTCGCTGCTCACCATGCTCGCGCCCGTCACGGGCACCGTGCGGGCGATGGCCGAGGTGCCCGACCCGGTGTTCGCCGGGGAGATCGTCGGGCCCGGCCTGGCGATCGTGCCGAGCGGTGCCGGGCTCGTCGAGGCGATCGCGCCCGTCGCGGGCAAGATCGTCAAGCTGCACCCGCACGCCTTCGTGATCCTGGCCGACGGCGGTCGTGGCGCGCTCGTGCACCTGGGGCTGGACACCGTCCAGCTCGCGGGCGAGGGGTTCACGCTGCACGTCGCCGAGGGTGACACGGTCGCCGCCGGAGACGTCGTGGTGAGCTGGAACCCGACCGACATCGAGGCGGGCGGGCGGTCGCCGATCTGCCCGGTGGTCGCGCTCCAGGGCAAGGCCGAGGAGGTCACCGGGCTCGTCGCCCCGGGGTCGCCCGTCCGCGCCGGTGAGCCGCTCTTCGAGTGGGCGTGACCTCGACCGCGGCGACCTGACCGGCGGTGACCTCAGCGCAGCAGTGAGCTCGCCATCCGGCGGTAGGCGTGCCGCCTGCCGCGGATGGCGATGTGCGTACGCGAGCAGGTTCTCCGGGACCGCGATCGGCGAAGTAGCCGCAGTCGCCGCCCCCACCGCGCGGGCGAGCGAGGCGTTGGTCACGCCCATGCCGGGGTTGCCGGTCAGCACGATCGCGTCCGCGCCGAGCGCGACCGCAGCGGCGACGTTCTGCGGCGTCGCGAGTCGTCCCGACGTCCCGCCGGGGCCGAAGTCGTCGTCGGTGACAAGGTCCGCCTGCGGGTCGACCGGTTCGAGGTTGACCGCGACGAGCCGTCCGGTGAGCCGTTTCACCTCGCGCACGACGTCGGCCGGGTCGGGCACCTCGACGGCGAACACCGCCGGCCGCCGGACGTCGAGCAGGTTGAGGATCAGCAGGTCCGCACCCATCGCCGCCGCCAGCTCGGGGTTGCTGACGTCGTACACGGCGGCCATCACCGGCGCGATCATCTCCGCGGCGAGGATGCGTCCCTTGCTGCCGCGGATGGCCGCCAGCACGTCCTGGCGCGTGTAGGTCGCGAGTTCGGTGGCGGTCGTGTCGAGCAGGCGCTTGACCACAGGGACCTTCCGGCAGGGGCGGGCGGACCGGTCGCCCATGCGAGGCGGCTCGGGCGACATAATCGGTGGGCGTGGCAACCCGCCTATCAAGGAGAAACCCCATGAGCAAGGCAGAGCAGATCCTCGCGGCACTCGGCGGGGACGCGAACATCCTCGACCTCGAGCCGTGCATCACCCGGTTGCGGGTCGAGGTCGCCGACCCGGCGCTGGTGGACGACGCGGCGCTCAAGGCGACCGGCGCGTTCGGCGTCGTGCGGTCGGGCAAGGTCGTGCAGGTCGTGGTGGGACCCGAGGCGGACACCCTGGCCGCAGACATCGAGGACCTGCGCTGACGACGGTCGTGGGCCTGCTCGTCGACCCCACTGCCCTGCTGGCCCGGCCGGGTGCCGGGCTGCTGCTGGACCTGGACGGGACGCTCGTCGACAGCGAGCCGGTGCACCGGGGCGCGTTCCGGGAGTACTTCGCCGGACGCGGCTGGCAGGTCTCCGAGCAGGTCATCCGGGAGTTCTCCGGGCGCCGCGCGCAGGAGGTCTTTCCGGTGCTCGACGGGCCGTGGAACGGGGAGGATCCCGAGGTCCTCACCGCGGGGATCCTGGCGGCCGTGCGTACCTCGACGCTGCGTCCCGTCCCGGTGTCCGGTGCCACGCGGCTGCTCGCGGCCTGCGCGCGGGCGAGGCTCCCGGTGGCCGTCGTGACGTCGGCGCGACGCTGGTGGGCGGAGGTGTCGCTGGAGCTGCTGGGCGGCGCGGACCCGGCGCTGCGGATGGTCACCGCCGAGGACTGCGCGCGCGGCAAACCCGATCCGGAGCCGTTCCGGCTCGGTGCTCGGGTGCTCGGGCTGGCGCCCGGCGGCCTGCTCGCAGCGGAGGACTCCCCGGCCGGGATCGTCTCGGCGCGCGCGGCCGGCGTCGGGCACGTGCTCGGGGTGACCACGAGTCACACCCAGGCCGGGCTGTTGGCGGCGGGCGCGCACTCGACCGCGGCCGACCTCACGGCGCTCGCCGTGGCCGTCGAGGAGCTCAGCGAAGACCGCTGAGCGGGCCGGTCGACCGCCGAGCGGTCAGTTGTCCTCGGGGACCCGCGCGGAGCGCTGCGAGACCAGGGGCTCGACCGTGCGTTCGACGAGCACCTCCCGGCGCGGCATGGCGAGGTCGATGCCCTCGTCGCCGAGGCTCACCCGGATTCGGGCCCGGAGGTCGCGCTGTACGTCCCACTGTCGCGAGGGTGCGGTCTTGACGAGGAGCCGCAGCAGCGCGCCGTCGGCCGTGAGGTCCTCGATGCCGGCGACCTCGGCGTCGGCCAGGATCGCGGGACCCAGGTCCGGGTCGGCGGCGACCTCGGCGGCCGCCGTCAGCAGCAGCTCGCGCACCCGCGGCACGTCGTGCTCCCCGTGCACGCGCACCTCGACCACCGCGCGCGACCAGCCCTGCGTCATGTTGCCGACGCGCAGGATCTCCCCGTTGCGCACGTACCAGAGCGTGCCGTTCATCGAGCGGACCTGCGTCACGCGCAGCCCCACCTGCTCGACGACGCCGCTCGCCTCGCCGAGGTCGACGACGTCGCCCACCCCGTACTGGTCCTCCGCGAGCATCGAGATGCCCGCCAGGAAGTCCTTCACGAGCGTCTGCGCGCCGAAGCCGAGGGCGACCCCGACGACGCCCGCCGACGCGATGAGCGGTCCGATGTTGACGTCCAGGAGTCCCAGCACGACGGCGACCACGAACAGGCCCACCAGGAGCGACGCCACCGAGCTGAGCGCCGAACCCATCGTCTGGGCCCGCTGGCCGCGCCGGGCCGCCGCGAGCGGGCTGGTGTCCGCCTGGCCGCCGTCCTGGCGCAGCCCGCGGGAGATCAGGCCGCCCGCCTTGCGCTGGACGACCGGCACCCCGTCCACGAGGTGCTTCACGGTGCGGGCGATGGCCCGCCGTACCAGCGCGAGCACGATCGCCCCGAGCACGAGCGTGAGGCCGATCTGCCAGGCGGGCGTGATCAGCCCGTGGAACCAGGCCGCGATCGCGCTTCCCTTGTCCTCGAGGGCAGCGGGGGCGGCGGCGAGCAGCGGGCGCGCGGAGAGCACGAGAGTGGTCGCAGGCATGCCGCCCAGGTTAGCGGCCGGTCGCTGGGGGGCCCAAACGGGCCGGCCCTGGGTGTGCATCGCGCCTGGATCGCCCCTGCAACGTCCCTGCACGGGGGAACAATCAGGTCAGCGACGCGCCTACCGCGCCAGAAGGCGTCCGGGGGGTTGAGCCTCTGGCAGGATTGAAGGGTGCCTGAAGCGAGAGAGGAAACACCGAAGCAGCTGTTGCGACTCGCCGAGGCTCACGGAGTAGTGCCCGATTACTGGGGTTTCGACGGTACCCACAAGATGGTTGCCGCCAAGACTCTGGTCGGGGTGCTGGCCGCGCTCGGCGTCGACGCGTCGTCCGCTGAGCGGATCGAGGTCAGTCTCGCGCACGCGCTGGACGAGCCGTGGCGGCGCGCGCTGCCGCCCGTCGTCGTGCTCCGGGCGGGCGAGTCCCCGCAGGTGCCGGTGCACGTGCGCGACGGCGACCCGGTCGAGCTCTGGCTCGAGCTGGACCCCGAGGCGGGCGGCGGCAGGCGCGAGCTCGCCCAGACCGACATGTACACCGCGCCGCGCAGCGTGGACGGCCAACAGCTCGGCCGCGCGATGTTCCAGCTCCCCGACGACCTGCCGCTGGGCTGGCACACCATGCGCGCGACCGGGGTCACCGGGCCCGCACGCAGCGTCGTCGTCGTCGTCCCGGCGCGGCTGGAGGTTCCGGACGCGCTGAGCGCCGGACGCGCGTGGGGATTCATGGCGCAGCTGTACTCGGTGCGCTCGCGGCAGTCCTGGGGAGTGGGCGACCTCGCGGACGCGGGGGAGATCGCCTGGCTCTCGGCCAAGCGGTGCCAGGCGGACTTCCTGCTCATCAACCCGCTGCACGCCGCGGAACCGACCGGGCCGATGACGCCGTCGCCCTACCTGCCGACCACCCGCCGGTTCGTCAACCCGATCTACCTGCGCGTGGAGGACGTGCGCGAGACCGGGTACCTCTCGGCCGCGGACCGCTCGCTCGTGGAGTGGGCCGGTGAGTCGATCCGCGCGCTCGACGAGGACGACGGCCCGATCGACCGCGACGTCGCCTGGACGGCGAAGCGCACCGCGCTCGAGGTCATCTACCAGGCCCCGCGCTCGACCGCCCGGCAGGCCAAGTTCGACGGGTTCCGCGCCGAGCAGGGCGAGGGCCTCGAGGTGTTCGCGCTGTGGTCCGCCCTGACCGAGCGGTACGGCTCGGACGCCAGCTGGCCCGCCGCGGCCCGCGACCCGTCCTCGGCGTTCGTCAAGAAGGCCGCCGTCGAGCTCGCGGACCGGATCGACTTCCACTGCTGGCTGCAGTGGGTCGCCGACGAGCAGCTCTCCGCGGCCCAGCGCGCCGCCCTCGAGGGCGGCATGTCGATCGGCATCGTGCACGACCTCGCCGTCGGGGTGCACCCGGCCGGCGCCGACGCGTGGGCGCTGGGCGACGTGCTCGCGAAGGGGGCCTCCGTCGGCGCGCCGCCCGACATGTACAACCAGCAGGGGCAGAACTGGTCCCAGCCGCCATGGCACCCCGACGCGCTGGCCCGCGCCGGCTACGCGCCCTACCGGGACATGCTCCGCACGGTCCTGCGGCACGCGGGCGCCCTGCGTATCGACCACATCATGGGGCTGTTCCGGCTCTGGTGGATCCCGGCGGGCTCCGGGGCCGGCGAGGGCGCCTACGTGACCTACGACCACGAGGCCATGATCGGCATCCTGTGCCTCGAGGCCTCCCGCGCGGGTGCGCTGGTGATCGGGGAGGACCTCGGCACCGTCGAACCCTGGGTGCGTGGCTATCTCAAGGACCGCGGCATCCTCGGCACGTCCGTGCTCTGGTTCGAGAAGGACGCCTCGGGCACACCGCTGCCTCCCGAGAAGTACCGGCGCCTCGCGCTGGCGACCGTCACGACGCACGACCTGCCGCCGACGGCGGGCTACCTCGCCGAGGAGCACGTGGCGCTGCGCGAGCGTCTCGGGCTGCTGACCGAACCGGTGCACGTCGTGCAGCGCGCGGCCCGCGCGGAGCGGCTCGAGATGCTCGAGGTGCTCACCGAGCGTGGGCTCCTCGGTCCCGACCCGTCCGAGCGCGAGATCGTCGAGGCGCTGCACCGCTTCGTGCGCGCGACCCCGGCGCTGCTCGTGGGCGTCTCCCTGGCGGACGCCGTCGGCGAGCGCCGCGCGCAGAACCAGCCCGGCACCGACAAGGAGTACCCGAACTGGCGCGTGCCGCTGGCCGACGGTTCCGGCCGCCTGGTCACCGTCGAAGACCTCTTCGACAGCGCCCGCCTGCGCTCCCTGGTAGCCGCAATCAACCGCACCGACTAACCACGTCAGACGTAGCGCGGTATGGCCCGCGCTCGGTCTGAACGTGCAGTCGCTCGGACCCGTCACGCGTAGCGCGGACTATGCCGCGCGCTGGGTCTGACGGTGGTCCGGCGAGCTCGCGGGGTAGTCCGGGTGCGTTGAGAGGCGGGTTCTGGATGTGGGCCGCGCCCGAGGGGGGCTGCGCCGGATTCGCGCCCGTGCGCCGGATTCGTGCCGAAACCTGCTCAGTGCAGCGCTCTGTGCGTCCAACGCGCACCAGGGGTGCACCTTCGATGCACTGAGGGAGGCACTGAGACCTCCGAGCCGCAGTCCGCGGCCACCCGCGTGACGCCGGCTCCGGTCGGCCGCCGAGTTCGTCGTTTCGAGTCGAGTTCGTCGATCGAAAACGACGAACTCGGGTACGGACCGGCGAACTCGAGCTCTGCGCAGGCCGGTGACTGCCCGCCGTCGGCTGCGCGGAACGTCCACGGGTCGAAACCAGGCTGGGTGTAGGGCTGGGTGTTGAGAACGTGCACCCAACGGTGCACGTTCGGTACACCCAGCGCTACACCCACGCGCTCGAGCGCTACGCCTGACAAGCCGGAGGGTGGTGCGGAGGGGGAGTTACTTGCGGGCTCGGTCGGTGGCCTGGGCGTTCAGGGCGCGGCGGACGGCGTCGCGGTTCTCGACGACCATGCGGCGCAGGCCCGGCAGCCGGTCGCCGAGCTTCTCGAGCCAGGCGTCCGTGGCGGCGAGCAGGTCGACGCCGGGGTAGGCGGCGAGCTCCGTCGGGTACAGGCCCTGGGCGATGTCCTGAGCCATGTCGCTGCCGCGCGTGGTCCACACCTGCTCGAGCGTGTCGAAGTACCGGTCCATGTACGGCACCAGCAGCGACCGGTCGAGCACCGCGCTGAAGCCCCCGATCGACGACTCCAGCACCGCGTTGGGCAGCGTGTCCTCCTCGATCATCGAGTGCCACGCCTCGGCCTTCGCCTCGGGGGTCCCGATCGCGGCCAGGGCCCCGGCCGCCGCGATCTCCCCGGTCGCGGTCGCGTCGGCGGCCAGCGCCGCGTCGATCTCCTCGATGCCCGCCCGACCGCCGACGACGAGCGCCGTGAGCAGCTCCCAGCGCAGGTCGGTGTCGATGCTCACGCCGGGGACCTTGCTGCGGCCGTCGAGCAGCTCGGCGATGATGTCGAACTGGCGGCTCGTCGTCGCCCGCGCGCCGAAGGCCTTCACGAGCTGGAGCTGAGTGTCGCTGCCCGCCGTCGCGCCCTCGACCAGCGCCCAGAGCCGGTCGGCCGCCGCGGCCGAGACCTCCTCGCGGTGCTCCTCGGCCACGTACAGGTCCAGGGTCGCGCCGAGCTGGCGCAGCAGCACGAGCACCACGGAGGAGTCCGTCTCGTGCGCGAGGTTGCCCAGCACGAGCTCGACGAAGTCGCGCCCGGCCCACTCGCCGTCGCGCGTGGTGTCCCAGGCCGCCGCCCACACCAGCGTGCGGGGCAGGGAGGACCCGAAGGAGCCGAGGTGGGCGGTCGCGGTCGCGAGCGACTGCGGGTCGAGCCGGACCTTCGCGTACGCGAGGTCGTCGTCGTTCACGAGGACGAGGTCGAGCCGCGGCTTGCCCACGAGCTCGGGCACCTCGGTCCGCTCCCCGTGGACGTCCAGCTCGACCCGCACGGTCCGCTCGAGGCGCGACGTGCCCGCCTCCTCGACCACGGTGTAGCCGCCGATGGCGAGCCGGTGCGGGCGGGGCAGCGGGTGCGCCGGGGGCACCTCCTGGAGCACCGCGAACGACGTGATGACGCCCTCCTCGTCGGTCGTGATCTCCGGGCGCAGCAGCGTGACCCCGGCCCGCTCGAGCCACACGCTCGACCACGCGGTGAGGTCCCGGCCGCTGGTGGCCTCGAGCTCGACGAGCAGGTCCGCGAGCGTGGTGTTGCCGTACGCGTGCTTCGCGATGTAGGCGCGCACCCCGGCGAAGAACTGGTCCTGGCCGACCCACGCGACGAGCTGGCGCAGCACGCTCGCGCCCTTGGCGTAGGTGATGCCGTCGAAGTTGACCTCGACGTCGGCCAGGTCGCGGATCTCCGCGACGATCGGGTGTGTCGAGGGCAGCTGGTCCTGGCGGTAGGCCCAGGACTTCTCGAGCGAGGAGAACGTGGTCCACGCGCTGGTCCACGCGGTGGCCTCGGCCGCCGCGAGGGTCGAGACGTACTCGGCGAAGGACTCGTTGAGCCACAGGTCGTTCCACCAGCGCATCGTGACGAGGTCGCCGAACCACATGTGCGCGAGCTCGTGCAGGATCGTGAGGGCGCGGCGCTCGATCGTCGCGTCCGGGACCTTGGACCGGAACACGTAGGACTCGCGCAGGGTGACCGCGCCCGCGTTCTCCATCGCGCCGGCGTTGAACTCCGGCACGAACAGCTGGTCGTACTTGGCAAACGGGTACGCCCGGCCGAAGGTCTGCTCGTAGAACGCGAAGCCGGCGCGCGTGATGTCCAGGATGTTCGCGGTGTCGAGGTGCTTGGCGAGGGAGGACCGGCAGAACACGCCGAGCGGGACGACCCGCCCGTCCGAGCTCGTGAGCTCGCCGGTCTCGCGGTGGTACGGCCCGGCGATGATCGCGGTGATGTAGCTCGAGACCAGCGGCGTCGGGGCGAACGACCAGTCGGCCGACGGCGCGTCACCCACCTCGCCCGGCACCGCGACGGGCTCGGGGGTGGGGGAGTTGGACACGACGGTCCAGTGCGCGGGCGCTCGGACCGTGAAGGTGAACACGCTCTTCAGGTCGGGCTGCTCGAAGACCGCGAACACGCGCCGGGAGTCGGCCACCTCGAACTGGGAGTACAGGTAGACCTCGTCGTCGACCGGGTCGACGAACCGGTGCAGGCCCTCGCCGGTGTTCGTGTACGCGCCGTCGGCGACGACCCGGACCTCGTTCTCGGCGGCGAGACCATCGAGCGCGATGCGCGAGTCCGCGAACACCTCGCCCGGGTCGAGCTCGGTCCCGTTGAGGGTGATCGAGTGGACCGTCGGGGCGATCAGGTCGAGGAACGTGCTCGCCCCGGCGCTCGCGCGGAAGCGGATGACCGTGGTCGAGGCGAACGTCGTCGGCCCTGCGGTCAGGTCGAGGGCGACCTCGTACGACGTGACCGTGAGCAACGCGGCGCGCTCGCGCGCCTCATCGCGGGTCAGGTTCTCAGCAGGCACGGCAGCGGCTCCTCGGGAGGTCGGGTGGGGTTCGCCGGAATCATCCCACGCAGGTCTACGTTGCCCCATCAGGTTTACCGCCCGCCGCTACCCCCAGGAGACCTCCGTGACCGACACCTTTGCCATGCCCAGCCCCGAGCTCTCCGCCGCCCCGGCGGTCCCGGTCGTCGACTTCTGGTTCGACCCCGCGTGCCCGTGGGCCTGGATGACGTCGCGCTGGATGGACGAGGTGGCGCGCGTGCGCGACGTGGACGTGCGCTGGCACGTCATGAGCCTGGCGGTGCTCAACGAGGGCCGTGACCTGCCCGCCGCCTACCGTGCCGGGATGGACGGCGCGTGGGCCGCGGTCCGCGTGATCGTCGCGGCGTCCGAGTTGCACGGGGAGAAGTTCATCAAGCCGCTCTACGACGCGATGGGCACCCGGCGCCACCCCGGTGGGCGCACGGACCTGGCTGCGATCCTCGCCGAGTCGCTCGAGGAGGTCGGCCTGCCCGCCGAGCTCGGCGAGCACGCCACGACGATGCGGTTCGACGACGAGCTGCGCGCCTCGCACGCGGCGGGGATCTCCCTGGTCGGCGAGGACGTCGGCACCCCCGTCGTCGCGATCGACGGCATCGGGTTCTTCGGCCCGGTGATCACCCCCGCGCCGAAGGGCGAGGTGGCCGGGCGGCTGTTCGACGGGCTCGTGCTGATGACCGGCGTGCCGGGGTTTTACGAGCTCAAGCGGACCCGCACGCAGGGACCGGTTTTCGACTGATCCGCGCGTCGCGGTAGGCGCATCCTGGGGCCGCCGTGGTAAAGGTCGGCGTTTTGGCATGCAAGGCTTTCACCCGGTCGCTGCCCGCTTTTGTCGCGCGCTGACGCCGGCTCAACCCTGACGCACGCCCACAATCGCACGCAACAGGAGATCTGCATGGATTCCTTGCCGGCACCCGACCGCGCCCGCCGAGCGTTCGAGATGCTCGGGCCGAAGATGAAGGCCTTCCTGCTGGCCGACGCCGCCCTGCTGCTCGCGTTCCTCGTCGTGCTCGTCATGTTCCTCACGGGCAGCATCGGCGGCTCCCCGGCCGCCGCGGACGCGCCGTCGGCGACGAAGCCGGAGGCGACCGCGCCCGCCGCGACGCCCGACGCGTCGACCTCGACCGACACCACGTCGTTCCGGACCCCGAGCGGCAACATCGCGTGCGAGATGACCACCGACGCCGCGACCTGCACGATCGCCAACAGCAGCGCGACCCCGCCGGTCGACGCGAGCTGCAACGGCGTGGTCGGCCTCGAGCTCAAGGTGACCGCCGACGGTGCCTCGAAGCCCTGCGTCGAGGGCACGCACCCGAGCAAGGCCGCAGACGACGTCCCGGAGCTGGCGTACGGGCAGGCCAAGACCGTCGGGGACTTCACCTGCACGAGCTCCTCGACGGGCATGAAGTGCATCCACGGCCCGAGCGGCAAGGGCTTCAAGCTGGCGAAGGCCGGCTCAGAGCTGCTCTGACGACCGTCGCGATCCTCTGACGAGCGGCCCACGGGCCCGACGGCACATCGCCGTCGGGCCCGCGGCACGTCTGGAGCAGATTCTCACCAGATGCGCACGCGCTCCGCGGGATCCAGGTACAGCAGGTCCCCCGGTGCGACGTCGTACGCCGCGTAGAACTCGTCCACGTTGCGCAGCACGCCGTTGCAGCGGAACTCGTTCGGGGAGTGCGGGTCCGTCGCGAGGCGCCGGATGACCTCCTCGTCGCGGCCCTTGGACTGCCACACCTGCGCCCAGCCGAGCAGCACGCGCTGCAGGCCGGTGAAGCCGTCGATGATCGGCGCCTCGTCCAGCGGCTTGCCGAGCGCGATCCGGTACGCCTTGATCGCGATCGACAGGCCGCCGAGGTCCCCGATGTTCTCCCCGATGGTCAGCGCCCCGTTGATGTGGTGCTTCCCGTCGAGCTGGACGGGGCTGAACGCGTCGTACTGCGCGATCAGGGCCTTCGTGCGGGACTCGAACTCGGCCCGGTCCTCGGGCGTCCACCAGTCCTCGAGCCGGCCGGTGCCGTCGTACTTGGAGCCCTGGTCGTCGAAGCCGTGGCCGATCTCGTGGCCGATGACCGCGCCGATCCCGCCGTAGTTCACCGCGTCGTCGGCCTCCGCGTCGAAGAACGGCGGCTGCAGGATGGCGGCCGGGAAGACGATCTCGTTCATGCCCGGGTTGTAGTACGCGTTCACCGTCTGCGGCGTCATGAACCACTCGTCGCGGTCGAGCGGATTGCCGATCTTGGTCAGCTCGCGGTCCTGTTCGAAGGCGAACGCGCGACGCACGTTCCCGAGCAGGTCGTCCGCCTCGACGACCAGGGAGGAGTAGTCGCGCCACTTCACCGGGTAGCCGATCTTGGGCGTGAACGAGTCGAGCTTGGCGAGCGCCTTGACCTTGGTGCCCTCGCCCATCCAGTCGAGCACGGTGATCGACTCGCGGTAGGCCTCGACGAGGTTGTCCACGACCTTCGCCATCCGGTCCTTGTGGGACGGGGGGAAGTGCCGGTCGACGTAGACCTTGCCGACGGCCTCCCCGAGCACGCCCTGGACGAGGCCGACGCCGCGCTTCCACCGGTCGCGCAGCTCCTGGGCGCCGGTGAGGGTGCGGCCGTAGAAGTCGAAGTTGGCCTCGACGAGCTCGCTGGACAGGTACGCGGCGCGCGAGCTGATCACGTGGTAGGCCAGCCAGGCCTGCCAGTCCTCGACGGGCTCGCTGTTCCACCGGGCCGCGAACGCCGTGGCGAACGACGGCTCGCGCAGCACGACGTCGTCGAGGGACCCGTCCGGCACGCTCAGCGCGCCCACCCAGGCGTGCCAGTCGAATCCGGGCGCGTCGGCGGCGAGGGCGGCGAGCGTGGTCGGGTTGTAGGTGAGGTCCGCGTCGCGGTCCTTCACGACGTCCCAGTGCCCGGCGGCGAGCTTGGTCTCGAGCTCGACGACCCGGTCCGCGGCGGCGTCCGCCTCGGCGCCCTCGGCGACCCCGCCCAGGGTGAGCATGCGGGCGATGTGCGGGCGGTAGGCGGCGAGCACGGCCGCGTACTGCTCCTCGCGGTAGTAGGACTCGTCCGGCAGCCCGAGGCCGCCCTGGTGCAGGTAGACGACGTAGCGCGTCGGGTCCTTCGCGTCGTTGTCGACCCAGAAGCCCAGTGCGCCGACCGCACCGGTGCGCTGGAGCGCCCCGAGGGTGTGGGTGAGCTCCTCGCGGGTGCCGCTCGACTCGACGAGCGCGAGATCGGCGCGCAGCGGGGTGATGCCGAGGCGCTCGACGGCGGCCTCGTCCATGAAGCTCGCGTAGAGCGCACCGATCTGGGCCTCGACGCTCGTCGCGGGTTCACCGCTGGTGCCGGCAAGTGCGGCGCTCGCCGCGGCGTCGGTGATGATGTCGCGGACGTGCTCCTCGGCCTGGTCGTGCAGCGCCCGGAAGGCGCCATCCATCGCCCGGTCGGCGGGGATCTCGTGCGAGGCGATCCAGCGGCCGTTGACGTGCGCGTACAGGTCGTCCTGCGGGCGGGTGGTGGGGTCGAGGGCGGTGGTGTCGATGCCGCTTCGGGCCATGGTGGCGCTCTTCTTTCGTCGAGGGCGTGTTCGTGCGTTTCGCGTCGAGGCGTCTGTCGCGGCGGGCCGGAGCGGCGCCGCGTCCGTCAAGCCTAGGTGAACCTGCGCCCCGTGGGCGGCGGCCGACGGCTGTAGTCGGGTCGGTACGCGCTGGGCGGAATGGACGCGCGGACCGGGCGCCCGAGCCGGTGCGGCAGGATGGGCGCATGCGCATCCATATCGCTGCCGACCACGCCGGATACGAGCTCAAGGAGCACCTTGCGGAGCACCTGAGGGCCGCAGGGCACGACGTCGTCGACCACGGCGCTCACGTGTACGACGCCCAGGACGACTATTCGCCGGTCTGCCTCGCGGCCGGTGAAGCTGTCGTCGCCGACCCGGGCAGCCTCGGCATCGTGATCGGCGGTTCGGGCAACGGCGAGCAGATCGCCGCGAACAAGGTCCTCGGCGTGCGCGCCGCGCTCGCCTGGAACGACGAGACCGCGCGTCTCGCGCGGGGGCACAACGACGCGAACGTCGTCGCGATCGGCGCCCGCCAGCACTCGCCCGACGCCGCCGTCGAGCTGGTCGAGGCCTTCCTCGCCGAACCGTTCAGCGGCGACGCGCGCCACCAGCGCCGGATCGACCTGGTCTCCGCCTACGAAGCCAGCCGCTGACCCACCCCCCGACGTGTCAGCCCGAGCGCGGTTGACCGCGCTCGGGCTGACAACTGTGGGGTGGTGGTTAGAAGCCCCAGGTGCACAGTGGGGCGACGGGCCAGCCGAAGGCGGCCGACGCGCTGAGCAGCGCGCCCGCCCGGTGCTCGACGACGAGGCCGGCGCCGGCCATCGCGGCGAGCGACCGGCCGCCGAGGTAGGCCGCGCCGAGCTCGCGGACGTCCACGGTCAGGTCCGCCGGGTCGGACGTGGCGCTGACCTCGGCGTCGTAGCCGAAACCTCCGTCCGCCGCGCCCGACGTCCCGGTCCGCACCCGCCACCGCCCGGCGTTCGCCGGAAGTCGCGCGTCGGTCACCTCGAGCACGACGTCGGTCGGCGCGGCGTACCGGCGCGCGCCGAGCGCCACCGGGAGGTCGAGCAGCCGGACCCAGAGGTTGTCGTCGATGACCGCGTTGTCGACGCGCACGTCGACGAGGAGCTGCATGAGTGCGTCGTCGACCGCGAGCATGGGCGACTTCACGGTGGTCGTGAGGTCGAGGTCGAGCAGGAACGACCACAGCCGGTGGGTGGCCGCGGCGTCGAGCGCGGCGACCTCGGCGATCCGGACCTTCCCGTTCGGCCGCCCGTCCGCCCAGTCCTCCTTGCGTCGGAACAGCGCGTAGCCGCGGACCTGGTCGCCCGCGCGGACGGTCACGATCCGCAGCTGCTCGGCGCCGTCGCGCCAGGGTCGCGGGTCGGCGAAGTGCCTGGCCCGGAGCGCGTCGGTGTTGCGTTCGATCCAGCCCGGGCGCCCGGCCCCGGCCGCGCCGTGCACGGCGTGCACGAGCGCGCTGTGCGCCGCGGCGTCGGCCGACTCGAGCCGGAGGTCCAGGTCGGCCGAGCCGCTGACGTCACGCAGGGCGGCGCCGCGCGCGATCGTCAGCCGCAGGTTCTCGGCCGCCTGGCCGTACCCGAACCGGCCGTAGATGGGCGCCTCGGCGGCGAACAGCGCCGAGACGGGCTCGCCGCGGGCTCCGGAGCGCTCGAAGTGCGTCTCGATCATCGAGCCGAGCAGGCCGCGGCGGCGGTGGTCGGGCCGCACGCCCACCCACGTCAGGCCCGAGCACGGCACCGTCCCCCCGGGCACCGGCAGCGCGAACGGGTAGGAGGCGTGCACCCCGGCGAGCGCACCGCCGGTGCCCTCCAGCGCCATCGTCCGGGTCCAGTCCAGCGTGAGGGGTACCTCGTCGTCGACCTCCGGGTCCGGGCTGAACGCGAATGCGAGCCGGTCCACGGCGAGCAGCTCGCCCTTGCGGGCCTCGGGGACCTCGATGGTGCGATAACCGTCCGGCGCAGGAGTCATGGGTCCCATCGTCGCGGGTCGACGGCGATCTGAGGGCATTTTTTTCACCCGGGTGCCACAGCGGTGCGTTCCGCGCTACCGGTGGGTAGCCTCGCGGCGTGAGCACTCAGGGGTTCGGCACCCCGCGGCCGGCGGAGACGGTGGGCCGCCTCGCCATCCGCCTGCGCCGCGCGGGGCTGTCGCTCCAGCTCGTGGGCACCGTCGCGCTGGTCGCGCTGGTCGCAATCGCGGGGATCGGCATCGTCGAGGTGCGGAACTGGGTGTCGCCGTCGGTCCTGCTGCTTATCCTGCTCGTGGCGGCCTTCCTGCTCCGGCTCACCGGGGTCGCCGTCGTCAGCGGGGTCGTCGCGTTCGAGGTCATCTTCCTGCAGCTCTCCGGGCACGCAAGATTCGGGCCCGGTGTGCTGATCGTGCTCGGCCTCGCACTGGTCTCGGTGCTCCTGTTCGTGCGCGGTCGCGAGCGGCTGGGCCTGAGCGGGGCCGCCGGCAACCTGATGCTCGTCGACCTGCGGGACCGCATCGCGGCCCACGGCCGGATCCCGCCGCTGCCGGCCGGGTGGCGGGTGGACAGCGCGCTGCGGTCCGCGTTCGGCGAGGCGTTCTCGGGTGACTTCGTGGTGGGGGCGCGGTCCGGCGGCGGGCGACTGCTGGAACTCGTGCTCGTGGACGTCTCGGGCAAGGGCCAGAACGCGGGGGTGCGCTCGCTGCTCCTCTCCGGGGCCTTCGGCGGTCTCCTCGGCGCGATGCCGCGGACCGAGTTCCTGTCCGCCGCGAACGACTACCTGATCCGCCAGGACTGGGACGAGGGCTTCGCGACGGCGGTGCACCTCGCCGTGCGGCTCGACACGGGGGACTTCTGGGTCGCGACCGCGGGGCACCCGCCGGCCGTCCACCACCACGCCGGCTCGGGACTCTTCGAGGTGCTGGACACCATCGGCGGGCCGGTGCTCGGCGTCGTCGACGAGCCCCGGTTCCGGACCCACCGTGGACAGCTGCTGCACGGCGACACCCTGATGCTCTACACGGACGGACTCGTGGAGACCCCGGGCGAGGACGTCGGCCTCGGCATCGACCGGCTGATCGGCGTCGCCGAGCGCGTGGTCGCGACCCGCCGCGGGGGCGCGGAGGCGGTGCTCGCCGGGGTGCTGGCCGGCGACTCCGACGACCGCGCCCTCGTGCTCCTCTACCGGGAGTGACCGCTATGGACGAGGAGTACCTCGAGTCCGTGCTGGACCTGGTCCAGGCGATCCCGCCCGGGCGGGTGATGACCTACGGGACGGCCGCCGAGGTGGTCGGCGACCGGCTCGCCGCGGGCGACGGGCGGCGGCGCGGCGGTCCGCGCCAGGTCGGGCACGTGCTCGCGCGCGCGGGCGGCGGGGTCCCGTGGTGGCGGGTCGTCAACGCAGCCGGGGGCCCGCCGGCGTCGAACCTCACCCGCGCGCTCCTCGCGCTCGAAGCGGAGGGCACCCCGCTCAAGGGGGAGGGCCTGCGGGTGAACTTGCGGGCCGCGCTGTGGTGGCCCGACGACGAGTTGCCGCCCGGCGACGAGGCCTGACCTGCGACGACGTCGGCCCGGTGTGCACACCCTGGGACCCAGGTCCGCAGGGTTGGCGCCCGCGGTCGCATAGGCTCGTGACGAGCCAATGGAGGCGCAGGCAGCGCCGTCGCAGGACCGTCCGGGACGAGTCTCGCGGCCGTCGTGACGCACGCTGCTCGGCGCGGATGCCCGGGCGAGGAGCGCGCAGAGGCGCGTGCACGACTGACTCGATGCGTTCGGACGGCTCATCCATGCCCGTCCGGGCTCATCAACGTCCCGAGCCGTCGGCCCGGGATCCGAGCCGGGGACTGGCACCACAAGTGGGGTCCTCCGGCGCGACACAAGGAGGAAAAGCACCAATGTCGCTTGCCGATGTGAAGACGACCCGGGTCGAAGAAGATCTGCTGGGCTCGAAGGAGGTACCGGCGGACGCCTACTACGGCGTGCATACGGTGCGCGCGATCGAGAACTTCACGATCAGCACGGCGAAGATCTCCGACGTGCCCGAGCTGGTGCGCGGCATGGTCAAGGTCAAGAAGGCCTCCGCCCTCGCGAACCAGGAGATGCACACGATCCCCGTCCTGGTCGCCGACGCCATCGTCGCCGGCTGCGACCAGGTCCTCGAGCACGGCCGCTGCCTGGACCAGTTCCCGATCGACGTCTTCCAGGGCGGTGCAGGGACCTCGGTCAACATGAACACCAACGAGGTGATCGCCAACCTCGCCCTCGAGCACCTGGGCCTGGAGAAGGGCCGCTACGACGTCGTCCACCCCAACGACCACGTGAACCGGTGCCAGTCCACCAACGACGCGTACCCCACCGGGTTCCGGATCGCCGTCTTCACCGTCGTGGAGGCGCTCAAGGTCGAGGTCGAGAACCTCGCGCTCGCCTTCGAGGCCAAGGGCGAGGAGTTCGCCGACGTCCTGAAGATGGGCCGCACCCAGCTCCAGGACGCCGTCCCGATGACGCTCGGGCAGGAGTTCAAGGTCTACGGCGTGCTCATGCGCGAGGAGATCCGCCAGCTCACCCGGGCCGCGGAGCTGCTGCTCGAGGTCAACCTCGGGGCCACCGCGATCGGCACCGGCCTGAACACCCCGGCGGGCTACCCGCAGACCGTGATCGCCAAGCTCAGCGAGGTCACCGGACTGCCGATGGTGCTCGCGGAGAACCTCATCGAGGCGACGTCGGACGCCGGCGCCTACGTGTCGATGCACGCCGCGATCAAGCGGGTCGCGGTCAAGCTCGGCAAGATCTGCAACGACCTGCGCCTGCTGTCCTCGGGCCCGCGCACCGGCATCAACGAGATCAACCTGCCCGAGCTCCAGGCCGGCTCGTCGATCATGCCGGCCAAGGTCAACCCGGTCCTGCCGGAGGTCGTCAACCAGGTCTGCTTCAAGATCATCGGCAACGACGTCACCGTCTCGATGGCGGCCGAGGCCGGTCAGCTCCAGCTCAACGTCATGGAGCCGGTTATCGGCCAGTCGCTCTTCGAGTCGATCGGCCTGCTCACCAACGCCGCCCGGACCCTGCGCGAGCGCTGCATCGACGGCATCACGGCCAACCCCGACGTCTGCCTCGGCTACGTCATGGACTCGATCGGCATCGTCACGTTCCTCGAGCCGATCATCGGCCACCACAACGGCGACCTGGTCGGCATCCGGTGCGCGCAGACCGGGAAGAACGTGCGCGAGGTGGTCCTGGAGATGGGGCTGCTCACCGGCGCCGAGCTCGACGAGATCTTCTCCCCGGAGAACCTGCGCAACCCGATGTACCGCGGCAAGGTCTACGACCTGCCGAAGAGCTCGGACCTCTCGCTCGCCGGTGAGCCCCGATGATGATGGCGCTGCAGTTCGCCGTCGTGCTGGCGGCGATCTTCCTCGGGGCGCGCCTCGGGGGCATCGCGATCGGATTCGCCGGTGGCCTCGGGGTCCTGGTGCTCGCGCTGCTCGGGGTGACACCGGGGGAGATGCCGCTGGACGTCATCTCGATCATCATGAGCGTGATCGCGGCCATCGCCGCGATGCAGGTGGCCGGCGGGATGGACTTCCTGGTCGACCTGGCCGACCGCATCCTGCGCCGCAACCCCAAGCGCATCACGTTCCTCGCCCCGATCATCACGTACCTCATGACGCTGATGGCGGGCACCGGTCACACCGCGTTCTCGACGATGCCCGTCATCACCGAGGTGGCCAAGGAGAACAACATCCGGCCCTCCCGGCCGCTCTCGGTGGCGGTGGTGGCCTCGCAGATCGCCATCACGGCCTCGCCGATCTCGGCGGCCGTGGTGTTCCTCGCGAGCGTGCTCGAGCCGAAGGGCGTGGACTACCTGGACATCCTCGCGGTGGCCATCCCGTCGACGTTCCTCGCCTGCATGGCGACCGCGGCGATCATGATGGGCATCGACAAGATCACCGGGAACACCGAGCTCAGCAGCCACCCGGAGTATCAGCGTCGTCTCGCGCTGGGCACCGTCACGGTCCGCGGACGGCGCGAACGGGCGCTTCCGCCACGGGCCGGGCTGTCCGTGCTGATCTTCGTGATCGGGCTCGTCGGCGTGATGGCCTACGCGACCGCGATCAGCGAGAACGTCGGCCTGATCAAGAACCCGGTGATGGACCGCGACTCGGCGATCATCGCGTTCATGCTGTCCATCGCGGCGATCATCGTGCTGGTGTGCAAAGTGCCCACCAACGACATCCTCGGTGCGTCGACGTTCAAGTCGGGCATGAGCGCGAGCATCTGCGTGCTCGGGGTGGCCTGGCTCGGCACGACGTTCGTGACCGCGCACGAGGCGGCGATCACCAGCTTCTCCGGTGATCTGCTGAGCAGTCAGCCGTGGATGCTCGCCGTCGTGCTGTTCGCGGCGTCGGCGCTGCTGTACTCCCAGGCGGCCACGACGAAGGCGCTCATTCCGACGGCCCTGGCGATCGGCGTCGCGCCGCTCGCGGCCGTGGCCGCGTTCCCCGCGGTCTCGGCCCTGTTCGTGCTGCCCACCTACCCGACGCTGCTGGCGGCGGTGCAGATGGACGACACGGGGACCACCCAGATCGGCAAGTACGTGTTCAACCACCCGTTCATCGTTCCGGGGGTCATCAACGTGACGATCGCGGTCGCGTTCGGGTTCCTGTTCGGCTCGTTCATCCTGTAGCCGACTCGGTCGCCGACGCGCCCACCTCGAGCGCGTCGGCGACGACGGCCAGCGACGCCACGTCGCCCTGCACGATGATCGTCGTCACCGCGGTCCGCTCCCACGCGGCCAGCTCGGCGCGGATCTTCGCGGGCGGACCGACCAGCGCGATGTCCTGCACGAGCTCGAGCGGGACGGCGGCGGTCGCCTCGGCCCGCCGCCCGGCCAGGTAGTGGGCCTGGATCTCGTCGCACGCCTCCTCGTAGCCCAGGCGCACCAGCACGTCCCGGTGGAAGTTCGCCCCCTTGGCGCCCATGCCGCCCGCGTAGAGCGCGATGAACGGGCGGACGGCGTCGGCGGCCGCCTCGACGTCGTCGTGCACGACGACGGGGACGGTCGCGCTGACCTCGAACTCCTCCACCGGCCGCGGCTCGCGTGCGCCGGCCACGGTGCCGCGGCGCGCGAAACCGTCGGCGAGCAGCTGGCGGTATGTGTCGTCCATGCGCGGGGAGTAGAACAGCGGCAGCCAGCCGTCGCCGATCTCGGCCGACATGGTGATGTTCTTCGGACCCTCCGCGGCTAGGTGGATCGGCAGGTCGGCGCGCAACGGGTGCACGGTCGACCGCAGCGACTTGCCGAGGCCGGTCCCGCCGCGCAACGGCAGCGTGTAGAACTCGCCGTCGTAGGTGACCGGCTTCTCGCGCGCCAGCACCTCGCGGACGATGGCGACGTACTCGCGGGTCCGGGCCAGGGGCTTGGGGTACGGCTGGCCGTACCAGCCCTCGACGACCTGGGGTCCGGACGCCCCGAGCCCGAGCGTGAACCGCCCGCCGGAGAGGTGGTCGAGCGTGAGCGCGGCCATCGCCGCAGCGGTCGGGGTGCGCGCGGACAGCTGCGCGATCGCCGTGCCGAGCCGGATCGTCCGAGTCTGTGCGCCCCACCAGGCGAGCGGGGTGAGCGCGTCCGAGCCGTACGCTTCCGCGGTCCAGACCGAGTCGAAACCGAGCCGCTCGGCGGCCAGCACCGCGTCCAGCGCCCCAGGTGGTGGTCCGGCCGACCAGTAACCGGTGTGGTACCCGAGGCGCATCAGCGGGACTCCTTCATCTCGACGTCGAGACATCCCATCCTGCCCCAGCCGCCCCAGATCCGCCCACGGTCGCCCCGCGCCGCCCCCGCGCCGCCCCCGCGCCGCCCCCGCGCCGCCGGGCGCAAACTGCGCACATCGGCGCCAACCGCGCACATCGGATGTGCGCAGCGGGCACCGATGTGCGCAGTCTGCGGAAGACGCCGGTCAGATGTAGATGGCTGGGTCGTCGACGTCGGCCGCGATGAGGGGGGAGTCGCGGCTGACTGTGCGGATCTTGGCGGGGACGCCGACGGCGACCGCACCCGCCGGGACGTCCGTGATCACCACGGCGTTCGCACCGATCTGGGCTCCGTTCCCGATCCAGACCGGTCCGAGGATCTTCGCGCCGGCGCCGACCACGACGCCGTCCCCCAGGGTCGGGTGCCGCTTGCCGTGGTGCATCGTCTTGCCGCCGAGCGTCGCGCCGTGGAACAGCACGACGTCGTCGCCGACCTCGGCGGTCTCGCCGATGACGACGCCCATGCCGTGGTCGATGAACAGCCGCTGACCCAGCCGCGCGCCCGGATGGATCTCGACGCCGGTGGCCGCCCGCGCCGCCTGCGCGAGCAGCCGGGCGGCCAGCCGCAGGCCGGGCTCGCGCCACATGCGGTGGGCGAGCCGGTACGTCCACACCGCGTGCACGCCCGGGTACCCGAGCGCGACCTCGATGAGCGACCTGGCCGCGGGGTCACGCAGTCGGGCGACCTCGAGGTCATCTCGCAGCACGCTCAGGAACCGCCGGACGCGAGGCATCAGTCGAGCAGGTCGGAGTACAGCACGGAGGTGAGGTAACGCTCGCCGAACGACGGGATGATCGCCACGATCAGCTTGCCCGCGTTCTCGGGGCGCTTCGCGAGCTGGATCGCGGCGTGGATGGCAGCGCCGGACGAGATGCCGACCAGCAGACCCTCGCGCTTGGCGGCGTCGCGGGCGACGGCGACCGCCGTCTCGGCGTCGACGTCGATGATCTCGTCGTAGACCGTGCGGTCGAGGATCTCGGGCACGAAGTTCGCGCCGATGCCCTGGATCTTGTGCGGGCCGGGCGCCCCACCGTTGAGGATGGCGGACTCGGCAGGCTCGACGCCGACGATCTGCACGCTCGGCTTGCGGGCCTTGAGCACCTGGCCGACGCCGGTGATGGTGCCGCCCGTGCCGATGCCGGCGACGACGATATCGACGGCGCCGTCCGTGTCGTCCCAGATCTCCACCGCGGTCGTCGTGCGGTGGATCTGCGGGTTGGCCTCGTTGGCGAACTGGCGGGCGAGGATCGCGCCCGGCCGCTCGGCGACGATCTCGTCGGCCTTGTCGACGGCGCCCTTCATGCCACCGGAGCCCGGGGTCAGGATGAGCTCGGCGCCGAACGCGCGGAGCAGCGCGCGGCGCTCGCGGGACATGGTCTCGGGCATCGTGAGCACGACGTCGTAGCCGCGCGCCGCGCCGACCATCGCGAGCGCGATGCCGGTGTTGCCGCTCGTCGCCTCGACGATGGTGCCGCCCGGCTTCAGCTCGCCGGACTTCTCGGCGGCGTCGACGATCGCGACCCCGATGCGGTCCTTGACCGAGCTCGCCGGGTTGTAGAACTCGAGCTTGCCGACGATCGTCGCGCCGAGCCCCTCGGTGAGCCGGTTCAGCCGGACCAGCGGGGTGTTGCCGACGAGCTGGGTGACGTCGTTATAGATGCGTGCCATGGGGGACCTCATCGGGATGGGCCGCGTGTCGCGGCGGGCGGGTGGTGGGGGAGCCTGTGCGGTGAACCACGGCGGGGCCGTGGGTGTTCCGCGGTGGAGAGGTGAATCCGTGCCGGGACGAGCGCTGGTGGCGACGATGCCGTGGGTCCGCGCGTCCGGGTGCGAGGACGCGAGCGAGCCAGCGCTCTACAGACAGCGACAGGGGGACGCGGGGCGCTCGAGGGACGCGCGTGGCTTGCTCGGGTGAAATGTCATCGCGCGTCCTTTCCTCGAGTAGGGCTGACCCAGTCGGGTGCGACCGTAGCGCGTGGACCGGTGACCTGCAACGGTTGCCCGCGCGGTGGACTCCTCGCACGGACAAAAACCGCGTTCCGCACTTTCGATAACGCTCTTCATGGTAGTCACCGGGGCTTACGCTTCGGGGCATGAAAATGGGCCGGGCATGGCGCTCGCGCGACGACGCGTCGTCGTGGCGGTACGCGCGCTGGGCGACGGTCGGCGCCGCCGTCGTCGTGCTCGGCGTGCTCGTGCTCGCTGCGACGGTGTTCAACCGACCCGGCCCGGGCGGTTCGTCCGGCGCCAAGCCGGTCACGGTCGCGATGGTCGCGTCCCCGGCACCGCGGCCCCTCGTGTTCGCCGCAGTCGGCGACTCGATCACGGCCGCGAACAGCGACGACCTCGGTCAACAGAAGGTCGGCGACGGGTCCTGGGTCTACTACGCGAGAAGCTCCGAGCTGAGGTTCGGCGGCGGCTGGGCCCACGGCGGCGCGCAGAGTTCGGCGATGGCCCGGAACGCGAGGTTCGTGCGCGCCGACGTGCTTGTGATCATCGCGGGCATCAACGACTATCGCCACCACGTCCCGTTCGCGACGACGTCGAAGAACCTGCTCGCGATCGCCCGGACGGTCGGTGCGGACCGGGTGATCGTCTCCGCGATCCCGCCCAGCAACGTCGAGCCGGCGATCGCCGCCGAGTTCAACCGGAAGCTCAAGCCGTTCGTCGAGGCCCAGGGCTGGACCTACATGGACGCGATGGCCGACCTGCGCGACGGCAAGCGCTACGCCCCCGGCATGACCTGGGACGGCACGCATCCGACCCAGGCGGCCGCCAAGCTCATCGGCGCCGCGATCGCCAAGGCGATCGTGGGCCACCACGGAGTCTCGCGCTGAGTTCGTGAACCGCGAAGTGTCAGACCCAGTGTGGGTAGGCCGCGCGCTGCGACTGACACGTCGGTCCAGCGAGCTCGCGGGGTGGTCCGGATGGGTTGAGAGGCGGGTCCTGGACGTAGGTCGCGCCCATGGGGTGCCGGAATCGCGCCGAACCTGCTCAGTGCAGCGCTCTGTGCAGCGCTCTGTGCAGCCAACGCGCGCCAGGGGTGCACGTTCGATGCACTGACGGATGCACTGAGACCTCTGAGTCGCAGCCCGCGCACCGCGCGCGACGCCGGCCCTGGTCGGCCGCCGAGTTCGTCGTTTCCAGTCGAGTTCGTCGATCGAAAACGACGAACTCGGGTGCGGACCGGCGAACTCGAGCTCTGCGCGGGCCGGTGAATGGTCCGCCGTCGGCGGTGTGGGACGCCCGTGGATCGTCCGGGATCAGATCCGGTCCAGCCAGGACGCCGACATGGACTCCTCCTCGAGGTCGAGCTCGCGCAGCATCCGGCGCATCACCACCTCGTCGACCTCGCCGGCGTCGCGGGACCGCATGAGCACGCCGCGCTGCGCGGCGACGATCTCGCGGCGGAACCGCAGGATCCGCCGACCGCTCTCGGCCGAGAGCGGCGCCGGGGCGCCCTCGGTGCGCGACGGGTCGAGCAGTGCCGCCGCCGCGGCGCCGCCCTCGAGCACCCCACGGGAGAGCTTCCGGATGATCGAGGCGGCCTGCTCCTCGCCGAGCTGGGCGGCCAGGGTGCTCTCGCGTTGCTCGATCGCTGCGCTCGCGGCACGCGTCGTCGCCAGGCGCAGCGTCGCCTCCTGGGCGGCGTCGCGGGCGTCGTCGTCGGCGGAGCCGATGCCGGCCCGCCGGATCACCCACGGCAGGGTCATTCCCTGCAGCAGCAGGGTGCCGATCGCGACCGCGTAGGCGATGAACTGGAGCGTCGCCCGGTGGGGGAATCCGGCGCCCGCCGCGATCAGGGGGATGCCGGCCGCGGCCGCGAGCGTGACGACACCGCGCATCCCGGCCCAGGACACCACCCCGGACTCGCGCCGCGTGAGGTCGTCGTGGACCGGCCGATGGCTGCCGCGGAACCGCAGATGATCGAAGCGCGTCGTCGCGAAGACATACAGCGGGCGGACGGCGATCGCGACCGCCAGTACGGCGGCGGCGGCCAGCACCGCCCGACCCATGCCCTGATCGGGCGCCCGCTGCACCTCGGCGATCACCCATTTGAGCTGCAGGCCGATCAGGGCGAACGTGAAGGACTCCAGGATGAGGTCGAAGGTCGACCAGAGGGGTTCCTCGTACAGGCGCGTGGCGTAGCCGGCTTCGGGCGCGCTGTGCCCGAGGTACAGCCCGGCGGCGACGACCGCGAGCACGCCGGACCCGCCGAGGTCTTCCGCGATCCAGTAGGCCGCGAACGGCGTCGCGAGACCGATCGCGGAGGCGACGACCGGATCGTCGAGGTGCAGGCGCGCGACGTGCACGCCCCAGCCGATCGCAAGGCCGGCGCTGACGCCGATCAGCACGGCGACCGCGAACACCCGCAGGCCCTGGCCGAACGACCACGTTCCGGTGGCCACCCCGGCGAGCGCCACCTTGTACAGGGTGAGCGACGTCGCGTCGTTGATGAGGCTCTCCCCGGTGAGCAGCGTCATCACCCGACGGGGCAGGTGGAGCCGGCGCCCGACGGCGGCGGCCGCCACGGCGTCCGGCGGAGCGACGACGGCGCCGAGCAGCAGTGCCGCAGCGAACGGCAGGTTCGGTACGAGCCAGACGGCCACCAGGGCGACGGCGGCGGCGCTGACCAGCACCAGCCCGATCCCGAGCCGGCTGATCGAGTTCAGCGAGCGCCGCAGGTCCGTGTACGAGCTCGAGAGCGCGGCCGAGTAGAGCAGCGGCGGCAGGATCAGGTCGAGCAGCAGGTGCGGGTCGATCGCGTAGTGCGGGACGACGGGCACGAACGACACCGCGAGGCCGACCCCGACCAGCACGAGCGGCATGGGCCACCCGTAGCGCCGCGCCAGGGCCGCGACCGACACGGCGACCGCAAGCAGCGCGAGGAGCTCGAACTCGGACACGGCACCGCCTCACGAACAGGTCCAGGAGAGGCCTGACCTTACGCGGGCTCGCACGACGACGATGACGACGCCGCCCGGACGTTCGCCGGGCTCGTTGGTCTGGTGAGGTCTCGGCCGACGTCAGCGGCTCGTGAGGATGACGAGTTGCTGGGTCGCTCGGGTCATCGACACGTAGCGGTCCACCGCACCCTCGATGCCGTCGCCGAACGCCGCCGGGTCGACGAGGACGACCAGGTCGAACTCGAGCCCCTTCACCAGCTCCGGGGTCAGCGACCGGACGCGGGACGTCGCACGGGATGTGCCGGCGTCACCGTGACCAGCGCCGATGACGCACGCGATCCCGTCGCCTGGTGCGGCGAGCCAGGTGTCGAGGATCGAGCCCAGCTCCGACGAGGCTCCGTGCACGACGGCGACGCCGCTGCTGCGGATGGAGGTCGGCACGTTGGCGTCCGGGATCACGGCCCGGATCACCGGCTCGGCCTGCGCCATGACCTCCGCCGGCGTCCGGTAGTTGATGCTCAGGGAGGCCAGGTTGATCCCGTCGAGCCCGATCCGCTCGAGGCGCTGCGGCCACGACTCCGTGAACCCGTGCCTGGCCTGGGCGCGGTCCCCGACGATGGTGAAGCTCCGGGACGGGCAGCGCGGCAGCAACATCTGCCACTCGGCGTCGGACAGCTCCTGGGCCTCGTCCACGACGATGTGCGCGAACGGTCCGGCGAGCAGGTCCGGGTCGGCGCCGGGCGGCGCGCTCGGGTCCACCAGGGTGTTCTGGGCGTCCTGCCCGCGCAACATCGTCATGACGGCCATCTCGGAGTCGTCGGACTCGATCAGGTGGTCGATGACCATGGCCATCTGCTCGCGTTCGGCGGCGACGGCGGCGAGATGGCGCCGCTGCCGTCCCGACGCCGCCGCGTCGCCGAGCCGCTGGCGCGCTGCGTCCAGGAGCGGCAGGTTGGTGACCGTCCACGCCTGAGGATGGGCGCGCTGCAGCGCCTGGACGTCGTCGCGGCTGAGCCAGGGGGCGCAGGTAGGCGGGCACCGACCACAGGTCCGCCACGAGGTCGGTCGCGTCGAGCAGCGGCCACGCGCGGTCGAGGATGGAGCGCAGCCCGGTGCTCTGCTCCAGCGACTCGCGGAGCAGGTCGGCCGAGTCGTCGTCGTCATGCTTGTCCAGCAGGATCGCGAGCAGCTCCGCCCAGATCTGCTCGCGCGCCTCGTTGTGCGCAGTGCCCGGGTCCGGCGCGTCGAACGCCGCGGCCCAGTCGTCGGGGCTCAGCCAGAGGTCGGACCACTCGGTCGTGACCGTCGTTCCCTTCGCCGGCGGCTCCTCGTAGAACCTGACCGAGCTCCTCTTCTGAGATCCGTGACCTTAGATCGAATTCTTGGCGCTCATGAGGGCGGCCGGACCCTGCTATAAATGGAAATAGAGGGGCTCCGCCCGCCGATCACCACGCAGCGATGAGGTCCGCTGGTGTGAGAATCGTGACGCCGGGGACAGTGCTCGGGACGCGGGAGACCGCCAACAGCGATGTGTGTGCCGTCGCACCTGGCAGGCGGTCTCGATTTCGCGAGAGTGCTGCGTAGTCGCCCATGTCGAACGGCGCGCGTTCACGCCATTTGATCGACCCGACGCCGAGCACCTTCTTCGCGACGGGCGCACGGTCTGCGAGGACGACGTCGATCTCGACGTCGTTCGTGCGGGTCCAGTACCCACCCACAACGGGTGCCGGCCCGTCCCCCAGGCCGAGGGCACGCGAGCCGAGACCGTGGAGCGCTTCCCGCACCACCGGTTCGACCGCACGACCACGCCACGACTCCCACGACGTCTGGATACGTTCGAGGACCCGGTCGCCACGGCCTCGTTCGATCTCAGCGAAACCTGGCCCGAGGAACCGAAGCCAGAAGCGCAAGTGCGGGTCTGCGACGCGGTACCGGGTCTCCTTCGACGGCGCTGTTGACAACGGTGCCTCCGCAGCGACGACACGCTTGTGCACCAAGGTCCGCAGGGCGCGGCTCAGTGACGTCTGCTGGATCCCGCCGGCCTGCCGGCCGATCGCAGTGAAGGTGGTCTCACCGGACCCGATCACCTCGAGGACCGCGCGTGCTTGGGCGCTCGGGGGGAACTCCGCGGCGAGCGAACGTTCCCCACTGACCAGCAGCGGCGACGTGGACCGTGACAAGGCATCCCGCAGGTAGTCCCACATGGACTGACCCTGCGCCCAGTCGGCACACACGAGCGGAAGACCGCCCGTGATGAGGTACGCGTCGAATGCCGCTGCCGGCTCGAGGTGCAGCAGGTCACCAACCTCGGCCGGAGACAACGGCGGGACGACCATTTCCGTGGCCCGCTGATGAAACGGGCGTCCGTACTCGTTCAAAGTCTCCATCATCGCGAGATCCGACCCGATGCCGATCAGCAGCACAGGCAGGCGCGACAGGTCACGGTCGAACACCTTCTGAAGCGTCCCCTCGAATGAGGGATCCGACGCGATCAGGTAGGGGATCTCGTCGATGACGATCACACTCGGACCGTCCGGTGGCAACGCTGCGGCCAGAAGGCGGAGCGCCGCGTCCCAGGACGTGACCTGAACGTCCTGGAAGAGGGGTGCCCCCGGCAGGTTCGACTCGGCCACCTCGCGTGTGAAGAGACTTAGCTCTTCCGCGGTGCTGCGCGTCGACGCGGTGAAAAACACGTAGGGCACGCCCGCCCGGTCGAGGAACTCCTCCACGAGACGCGATTTCCCCACTCGCCGTCGCCCCCGGATCAGCAGCGCCTTCGCCGGCCGCTCGGCGGGACCGGCGGGGTTGGGTAGGAGTCGGGCCAGTTCACGGAGCTGGGATGCGCGACCGACGAAGCGGGGCATCAGGTGCTCCCTCAGATCTGTCATCAAAGATACTGTCACAGATGACAGTATCAGTCGTGATACTCCGTCCACGGGACAGTTGCGCTCATGGGGCTCACGAGTTGCGTCGTTCCGGGAACACGACGACGACCAGAGCGACCTGAGTTGGCCGATTCCACACGAATTCGCCGATTCAAAGCCAGCGCGCGGTGCGATCCACGTGGGCAGGGAGGGTGGCGATGCTGTCCGGGCGGAACGCGGGTCCAGCGACGGGTTCGACGTGGTCTTCGTGAGTCGCTGACGCACGGAGGTGGCCGTCGCAAGTCTTCGACCTGCGGAAATACTGGAGCGGGTGAGGAGAATCGAACTCCCGTAGCCAGTTTGGAAGTTACGCCGACGGGTTTGTAACGACCTCATCAAACCGCGTTTTTGCAGGTCAGACGCTTGCGAGGCTACACCGAGCGGAACCGAAATGCACCCTGGGGACCACCCTTATGGCACGTTATGGCATGCCACTAGGGACTGACTACGTGCGTTTCGACCCAGCTCGATGGCGCACGCCATCCGACTACACCGCAGGCGCCGCGGTCCGCGGGAAGGTCAGGCGGGCGCTGCCTCACCGTCGCACGGGCCTCCGCGAGGCCTACTGCCGAGTCCGGCCATGCTTCGTCAACAGGTGCGTCGTGCCTTGCCAGGTGACCTCGAGCGCAGGGATGTCGGTGCGCCGCCATCTGCTCCGTGAGCGCTTCTCTGTCGTATGACCGAAGAGGTGCAGGGCGGCAAGCTCGACGAGTTCCCGCACCACTCGCCTCTGCACACCCAGGTCGTCGTACTCGAACTCGGGCGGCCAGTGGAAGTCGTCGAGAAGCAGGAAGAACACCTCCCCCCCGAGTGTTTCGATGACGGCGGTCCGTCCGGAGCGATGCGCCGCGCTCAGGTAGATGAGCACCCGTCTCCCCTCCCGGACGACCGGCCCCACCACCAGATCAAGCTCTTCGGCGTCTGCTGCAACGGCGTCGGCCACTTCATCCGGAGTCACGCCCCAAGGCTAGCGGGACCTTCCTGGCTATCGCGGGCGTTGCCCGTGAACGTGCAGGTCAGGTGCCTGTTTAGGGTGGCCGGTTTGTATTACCCATGTCAGCGCTTGGGGGCGTAGGTCTCGAGGTTGAACAGGTCGAAGAGCTGCT